>JBBANY010000027.1:18661-26960 GCA_040401695.1 Ilumatobacteraceae bacterium | reverse complement strand
CCGGTCATGAACTACTGCGATCCCGACGTGCCCTACACGCGCATCACCGAGCACAAGCACTTCGCGCCGTGGGAGTCGCACGAGCGCACCGTGACCTACCACGAGTACAGCCGGCTCTGTGGTGCCGATGATGTTCCGTACTACCCGATTCGTTTGGTGAAGGAAAAGGACCAGCTGCGCAAGTACGTCGACATGGTGTCGGCGCTGCGCAACGTCACCTTCGTGGGTCGCCTCGGCACGTATCGTTATCTCGACATGGACGTGACGATCCACGAAGCTCTCGGTGCGGCGCGTTCACTTCTCGACGCGTGGGACGCCGGTCGTGACGGTGCACCCTTCTCGGTGGATCCGCTGTGACCTGGAATCCTCCGTTCCCCGAAGCGCACCTGCTGCAGCGCATTCTCCCGGTGGGGCCCGACGTGCTCGAGCCGCCGTTGTACGTGCGTTCCGGCGAGGGGAGCGAGTCGTACGACACCTATTTCGGCGTCTTTCATGCCGCGCGTTGGCGTCGCAAGACGTCGGTGGGTGAACTGCACGTCGCCGTCGAGGTCGACGGGCCGGCTGAGGTCGAAGTCGTCGCGGTCAAGAGAATGAGCGAAAAAGTGGTCGAGTCGGCGCGTGCGTCGGCAGCCGGCACGGTGTCGATTCGATTGGTGGAACTCGCCGACACGAACGTCGATTCGTATTACGTGCGGGTGCGCGGTGCGCATCTCGTGCGTGGTGGCTGGTTCGCGGCGAATGCTCCACTGCGCGACGTCCATCTGAACGCCTGCATCACCACCTTCAATCGCCAGCCCTACGTCACCGCAAACGTCGAACGTCTGCGTCGCCTCGCGCGCGAGGTTCCCTCCGTCGCCGAGGCTTTCCGCGTGACGATCGTCGACAACGGGCGGAACCTCGAACTCCCGCCCGGCGATGACCTGTCGGTGCGTGTCGTTCCGAACCCGAACCTGGGCGGAGCGGGTGGGTTTGCCCGCGGCCTGATGCACGCCCGCAACGATGGGTGGACCACCCACGTTCTCTTCATGGACGACGACATCACGATGGAAGTCGAGTCTGTCGTGCGGGCGATTGCCCTGTTCCGCTACGCCACCGACCCGCGTCTCTGTGTCCACGGCGCGATGATCTCCGAGGAGATTCCGTGGATGCAGTTCGAGGCCGGCTCGCACTATGCATGGCGTTACACGTATCCGCTGCGCGCCGTCGGCCGCGAAGACGACCTGCGCGACCGCATCACGGTGCTCGCCGACGAGCCTGAGTCGCAGTTCGAGTACACGGCCTGGTGGTTCACCGCATTCCCGATCGCCGTCGGCAAGGACAACCCACTGCCGGTGTTCGTGCGAGGCGACGACGTCGCTTTCGGCCTGATGCACACGGGCGAGCACACGATCACCATGAAGGGCGTCGCCGTGTGGCATGCCGACTTCGCGCTGAAGAACGGGCCGATGACGCTGTACTACGAGACGCGCAACATGCTGTTGATCGAGACTCTCGTCTACGACAAGCACCGTTGGTACCACACTGCGTATCGCACGTTGTCGTTCGGGTTCCGCAACCTGTTCTCTCTGCGTTACGCCAGCCTCGAGTACATGCTGAAGGGCCTCGACCACTATCTCGAGGGTCCCGACTTCTGGCGCAACGTCGACCATTCGGCAATGCACGACGAGGTGCGCACGTGCCCCGAGGAGAAAGCCGCCCCGTTGCCGCCGGAACTCGCCGCGCTGCAGGTTCCCGGAGGCATCCCGAAGCCGATCCGCCTTCTGGGATTCATCGCGGCCGTTCCGCTGGTCGGTGGCTACATCCTGCCCAAGTGGATGCTGCGCAAGCGCACGTCGGTCGCACCGATCAATTCGCGTGCCGTTGGTCTGGCAACGCGCAGCACGAAGTTGCTGCACCGCCATCCACGACTCGACGAGGGATACGTGCTCGAACGCGACGCCGCGCGCTTCTGGGCCGATATGCGCGCGCTGCGTTCGAGTCTCATGCGGTTGCGCCGCGAGTATCCGAGACTGAAGCGCGAGTACCGCGAGTACTACTCCGAAATGGTGAGCGACGAGTCGTGGTGCCGCCTGTTCGGCGTCACTGAGTCTGAGCTGAAGTCGTCATCAGCGCCAACCAGGTAGGTCGGTTCACGACACCGCTCGGCCGCAGGTTCATCCTGCGTTGGAATTCGCGCAGGTGATTGCGAGTCGTGGTGTCGAAAATGCCGGTGGTCGGCAGATTGACCTTCATCACTCGTGCCAGCGATGCCTGCACCGTCTTGACCGCCGCATGCCTCGTACCGGCCTTCATCACCGACAACGCAGGGCGTGCGTCGAGGCCGAGACCCTTCCAGACCGCCTCGTCGGCGACTCCGTCGACGGGAAGGCCCGTCATGGTTTCGTACTTGGCGACGCGGGTCTTGGTGGTTTCGCCGTAGATCCCGTCGAGTTTGATGGCGCGCTTGCGCAGCCGCAGCGCCTTGTTGAGCGCCACCTGGAGGGTGCGGACCATGTTGCCCTGGTCCTTCTCTTTCAGCGGCAGGCCGATGACGAAGTTCAACGGCGAGGGAGTGAGGGGCAGAAGGCCCTGTGTGCGCAGCGCATCGAGCTGTGAGCGCAGGAAGAGGGCGAACTCGGTCTGGCCCGTGGCCGTGAGGTGAACGTTGTCGTCCTTCACGAACCAGCGCCATTCCTCCGCATCCGATGAGTACGCGTTCCAGTCGAGCACCGTCACGTTCGGGTAGGCGATAGCGGCGTTGGCGAGCATCGCGTTCATCGTTCCGTAGTCGGCGGTCTGGCGGCGCGTCGACATGTTCACGAACACGATGCGCTGAACGCCGCGGGCGGTGAGCGCGGCGACGACCTGGTCGATCTCCGTTGCATACGACATCGACATGTCGTTGTAGCCGAGTGCAACGAGTGCGATCGCGGGTGTCTGTTCGGGTGTCAGTGCGTTGATGATCGACAGTCCGTCGGGTTGGCCGAGGCAGGTTGCGCCGACCATGCACCGTCCGGACGCAACCTGAATGTTGGTCGTGGGATAGGCGGGCAAGACGATGCTCTCGAACTCGGTCCGAGTGCTCTCGCTCACGCTGTCGCCGATGAACAGCATCGACCCGACCACGGGCGCATCCGGTGCCGCGCCGTAGATCGGTGTCGTCTCGTACCACGGTGCACGCAGGCTGAATGCCGAACGGAATTCCCACCCGGTCAAAGTCTTCGTCGCCGCGGTGCCGTTGATGGCGACGCTCGTCGCGTAGCCGTTCCATTCGCCACCCAGGCCGTCGTGGGTGGTGACAACCGAGACGAGCACGCCGATCTCGGGGTATTTCTTTTCGATTGCGGCTTTCGAGATGACGTTCGACCAACGCAGTTCGGCGGGGTCGGCGGCAATGTCGCCGTCATCGACGCGCAGCGGGAACGTGGTGCCCGCGGTGCGTCCACCGTTCGACGAGGTGAACTCGGTGCGCACCACCTTGCCGTTGGCGTCACGCATGACGAAGCCCGAGGTGTCGGTGATGGCCGCATTCGTGCGCAGATCCTCGAGGACGGTCAACTTCCCGCCGACTTTGTCGCGCAGTGCCGCGCCGCCGTACACCTGGCAGTCCTGCGTGTCGCAGAGCTTGGCGTAGGAATAGGCCTTCGACGACAGTGCATACGACCGCGCAGCGACGGATTGTGCCCGCAAGGCGTTCATCCCCGCACCGTTCGCCGCATCACCCCACGACGCGGGTGATTCGCGCGGCACGACGCCGCGCAGGTATTCGTCGACGCGAAGCGTGTTGACCGTGCGGTTCTCGCCGTCGGAGCCGTTCACTGCTGCAACGACGCCGCGGTAGTAGCGCACGCTTCCACCCGGTTCGCACACACCCACCATGTCGTTCGGAACCACGGCAGCGGTTGCGTCGTCGCTGAGCGTGGTCGCGAACACCGCGGTCGTGGCGACGTCCGCGACCTGCACGAACCCACTTTCCTCCGGGGTCTTTGCGGCGACGGGACACTTCGCCACAGTGCTGCCCCACACGCGGTATTGCGCGGTGGTGCCAGCGATCTCGCGCGCGACGAGCGCCGCCCACTTGCGACCGGGCACCGGGTCGTTGACGAGAGTGAGCGACGAGTTGTCCGACAGCACTGCTGTTTGGCGGCCGTCGAGTGTCGTGAGTCGGATGGCGATCTTGCCGCCGGGTGACAGGCCCGCGTCGGTTTCGGTCAGTTGCGAAAGTGTCGTGCCGCCGTAATAGAAGTCGAGAATCTCCTGCCAGGTCTTGCCGAACTTCGTGGCCCAGCCGAGCGAGCCGAATTGGCTCATGCCGCGACCGTGTCCGAAACCGCGACCGTTCACCAGGATCGCGACCGGTGTCTGGCCTGCGATCGTCTCGGCCCGCACCACCCGCGCGGTGATTGGACTGATGACCGAGACGGCCAAGAGGAGGGAAATGAACCGTTTCATGACCTCGCCCAACTCTAGGGATTCGGGTGTGTAATTACCCGTTTTTCGCTACACGGTGCGCCGAAAAACGCTGCGAAGTCGCTCGCGAACTTCACTCTGCTGTGAAGTGATCTGTCGAAATGAGAATCGCCAGACTGTGTAACCAAGGGATTGCAGATAAGCGTCACGTGCACGGTCATTTTCGAACGCATCACGTGTCGAGCCATGATACGCAAATCCGTCGCACTCGATGATCGCCATTTGTTCTCGCCAAAGAAAGTCAACTCGGTACGGACCGATCTTGGCTTGAAACTCGAACGGCGGAAATCCCGCGACGAAGCAGAGGCTGAGCATTTTCGCTTCCAACACACTTTCGGGCTGCTCCGTATCGAGGCTCCATTGATTCAACATGTTTCTGACTCGGGTGATGCCAGGGCGACCTTGACGAGTGATCTCGAACAAGGCACGCCACGTCGACCGCACTGTCAAGTCGCCGGTCACCAAGTAGTGCTCGAACGTGCGGTGCAGAAATTGGGGAGTCCACGCCGCCACGTCGAAGAGTGTCCGCGCCGGAGTCGTCGCTGGAATCCCATCGTGATCTTCGTGGTCAACGAGTGCGAGTTGAACCGGGCGATGAAGGACCAACTTCTCCCGCTGCGCGTTCTTCAATCTGTTCCTCGTCAGAACATGAATTTCACCTGGCTCGGGCAGTGAGGCACCGTGGAGCCACGCTGCGGTTGGTCCTGCAATGAGGGAATCGCGCCCGCATGCAAGATGCGCCGCTTTGACGCGTTGATGCAACGTTGGGGTCGTTGCAGCGAGGCGCGCCACGCTCGGGTACTCGAGGCAAATGACGCCCGATCTGATTGCGCGTGCCCATGACGATCGCGACGAAAGTGCTGGCACGATGTCGGGACGGTAGAGGAGGCCGAATTTGTCGGCATTGTCGATGAGATGTTGGTAGATCACGGCCTCATGTGTGCGGGCTGGTCGCTTTCAGGTTCACCGTGTAGCGAAAAGCGGGCATCTACGCACCGAGAACGCTTGTAGCGTTGGGGGGGTGAGTGAAAGCGTGCGAATCGGCCTCCTCGGGTGTGGCAACGTCGGTGCGGCGTTCGTCAATCTCGTCAACGAACGCGCCAGTGCCATCGCCGAACGCACGGGAATCCGGCTCTCCATCACGAAGGTCGCCGTGCGGAACGCCAAGGCAAGTCGCGGTGTTGCGCTGTTGGACGGCGTGTTCGTCACCGACGTGAACTCGGTTGTCGAAGACCCGAACGTCGACCTCATCGTCGAGGTGATGGGTGGCATCAGCCCTGCGCGCGAAGCGATCACCGCGGCGCTGGGGAAGGGCAAGCCCGTTGTCACCGCGAACAAGGCGTTGCTTGCCGAAACGGGAGCAGAGATGTTCGCGGTTGCCGACGCGACCGGGGTCGACCTGTTGTTCGAGGCTGCCGTTGCAGGCGGTATCCCGTTCATCCGTCCTCTGCGCGAGAGCCTGCGCGGTGAGCCGATCGGCCGTGTCATGGGCATCGTCAACGGCACGACGAACTTCATTCTCTCGAAAATGACGGAAGAAGGCGCCGACTACACCGACGTGCTGCGCGAAGCGCAACGGCTGGGTTTTGCGGAAGCCGACCCGACAGCCGACGTGGAAGCCTTCGACGCCGCGTCGAAGTGCGCGATCATCGCCAGCATCGCTTTTGCCGCCGATGTACGTTCCGCCGACGTGCACCGCGAAGGCATCACCTCGATCGGCGCGGCCGACATCGCCATCGCACGTCGCCTCGGCTACGTCATCAAGCTGCTTGCGATCGCCGAACGGACGAACGGTTCCGACCAGCTGTCGGTGCGGGTGCACCCCGCGATGGTTCCCGCGACGCACCCGCTGGCCAGCGTGCGCGATGCCTACAACGCAGTGTTCGTCGAAGGCGCGGCGGTTGGTTCCCTCATGTTCTACGGCCGCGGTGCAGGAGGCGACCCGACGGCGAGCGCCGTTCTGGGTGACGTCATCGACGCCGCCGTGAACCTGAAAAAGGGCACCCACGCCATGCTCGGGTCGTTCGCGCGCCCGGCGTTCACGCCGATCGACGACACGACCAGCGAATACCTGTTGTCACTCGAGGTTCTCGACCAACCGGGCGTGCTGCACGCGATCACCGGAGTGTTTGCGAAGAACGGTGTCAGCATCCGTGCGGCCGAGCAGGTCGGTATCGGTGAGAGCGCACGCCTCGTCTTCATCACCCACTCCGCACGTGAGGCGTCGGTGCAGCAATGCCTGCGTGAATTCGATGGTCTCGGAGTCGTGAAGAGTTCCGACGGATTCATCCGCGTCGTCGGACAGTAGGAACGACGCGATGCGCTACGTCTCCACGCGAGGGTCCGCGCCCGTGCTCGGTTTTGCCGACACGGTGCTTGCGGGTCTTGCCACCGACGGCGGTCTGTACGTTCCCGAGACCTGGCCCGTTGCACCCGAACACATCAGCGGTGACTACGCGAAACTGGCTGCCGACGTGATGTCGCCGTACATCGGTGACGAAGTCAGCGCCGAAGATCTCGCTTCGTTGTGTGCCGCGGCGTACTCGACGTTCCGTGACCCGCGTGTGACGCCGCTCGTTCCCCTCGAACAGGGGCACTGGATGCTCGAGCTGTTCCACGGCCCGACGCTCGCTTTCAAGGACGTCGCGCTGCAATTTCTCGGCAAGTTGTTCGACCACTTGCTCGAGTCGCGCGACGAGCGCATCACGATCGTGGGTGCGACCAGCGGTGACACCGGTAGCGCAGCCATCGATGGTGTCAAGAACTGCTCACGGGTGAAGATCGTCATCCTCTACCCGCACGGACGCGTCAGCGACGTGCAGCGTCGGCAGATGACCACCGTGAATTCACCGAATGTCATGACCCTCGCGGTCGACGGAACATTCGACGACTGCCAAGACCTCGTCAAGGCGATGTTCAACCACGCAGAGTTCCGCGACAGGCACCGTTTGTCGGCCGTGAACTCGATCAACTGGGCGCGCATCATGGCGCAGGTCGTCTACTACTTCTCCGCGATCCAGCAGGTTGCGGCGAACGGCGAATCGATCGGAAACGGCGTGTCGTTCAGCGTGCCGACGGGAAACTTCGGTAACGTGTTGTCGGGGTGGATCGCTCGGCGGATGGGTGCACCGATTCGTCACCTCGTCGTGGGTTCGAATTCGAACGACATTCTCACGCGCTTTTTCGAAACCCAAGAAATGCGTGCCCGTGACGTGGTGCCGACGTTGAGCCCCAGCATGGACATTCAAGTGTCGTCGAATTTCGAGCGTCTGCTGTTCGAGATGAACGGTCGCGACGGTGGTCTGACAACCGAACAGCTGCAGCGTTTTCGTTCGGCCGGTGCATTCGCCGTCGAGGCCGACCAGTACGACACGTGGCTGGCCCCGGTGTTCCGCGCGGCGCGGTGCGACGACACGCAAACCACGGCGATGATCAAGGACGTCTACGAGTCGACGGGCCAGATGATCGACCCGCACACGGCCGTCGGTGTGCTCGGTGGACGCACCCACCAAGAGGACGGCGTACCGATGGTGACTCTCGCGACCGCGCACGCGGCGAAGTTTCCCGATGCCGTCGAACGCGCAACCGGCCGACGCCCCGAACTGCCGGCGCACATGGCCGATCTGTTCGACCGTCCCGAGCGGGTGACCCGCGTGGTCAACGACCTTGCCGCCGTCGAGGCCGAGGTCGCGGCGCTTTCGGGCCTCTGAGCACACCTGCGAACCGGCTTTTTGCCGTTCAAACGAGCGTTTTCCGGCGAAAGCGTTGCAAAGCCTGACGGTCGAAAGTTATGGTGTGACCACTGGCTCGGCGATTTCCTCGCAGAGTTTTTCGCAGCGGAGAATCTTCC
>JBBANY010000027.1:0-18651 GCA_040401695.1 Ilumatobacteraceae bacterium | reverse complement strand
GCGAACCCCATTGAATCCCGCCCGCCTCACGCGTGCATGCGGGGATGAAAGGTAGGCAGCGGTGGCTGCAGAAGCACTAGAGAAGTCGGTACTCGAGGGCAAGGACCGCGAGCAACTGATGGCAATCGCCCAGGCGCTCGGCGTGAAGTCGGTGTCACGCGCGAAGAAAGCCGAGCTGATCGACAAGATTCTCGAGCAGACCTCGACCCCCGAACCGGTCGCCAAGCCTGCAGCAAAGCCGGCGCCCGCCGCGAAGCCCGCACCCGCGGCGAATGCGGCATCGAGCGAGCCGCGTGTGGTCCTCGGACCCGACGGCGAACCGCTCTCCGAGTGGGAGATCGAACTTGCCGAACATGAAGGAACGCTCGACGAGACCGTCGCCGCCGGCGGTGGCCAGCGCAACGACCGCGGTCCGCGCAACAACGACGGCCAGCGCAACGACCGTGGACCGCGCAACGAATCCCGCAACGACAACGGTCAGCGTCGCGACTTCCAGCAGCGTGACGGCCAACAGCGACGCGACTTCGATGGTGAGGGTGGCAACCGCAACCGTCGCCGTCGTCGGCGCAACAAGGGCCGTCGCGACGACATGGCCCCGCAGGGTGACGACCGCTACGAAATCGACGCACCCGTCGACGGGGAACCGGTCAGCAACGAGCCCGTCGCCGTGAACGGCTATCTCGACCTGCGAGACGAGGGCTACGGCTTCCTGCGCGTGCGCGGTTATCTGCCGCATCGCGACGACGCCTACATCTCGGTCAAGCAGACACGTCAGTACGGACTGCGCAAGGGAGACCACGTCACCGGCATGGCCCGCCCCGCGGGTCGCGGTGAGAAGAACCCGGCGCTGCTCGAGATCCATTCGATCAACGGCAAGCCGGCCGAGTCGGTGAAGGGTCGTCCGCGTTTCGAAGACCTCACGCCATTGTTCCCCGACGAAAAGTTGCGCCTGGAAGATCCGCAGGACCCGGCGAACATGACGTCGCGCATCATCGACCTGATCTCGCCGATCGGAAAGGGCCAGCGCGGTCTCATCGTGTCGCCCCCGAAGGCGGGCAAGACGACGATCATGAAGACGATCGTCACGTCGATCGAGAAGAACAACCCCGAAGTCGACCTCATCGTGTTGCTCATCGACGAGCGCCCCGAAGAAGTGACCGACATGAAGCGCACCGTTCGCGGTGAAGTCATCTCGTCGACCTTCGACCGTCCCTCCGAAGAGCACACGATCGTCGCCGAAATGGCGATCGAAAAGGCCAAGCGCATGGTCGAAGCGGGCCGTGACGTCGTCGTGGTTCTCGACGGCATCACGCGTTTGTCGCGCGCCTACAACCTTGCCGCCCCCGCAACGGGACGCATCATGTCGGGTGGTATCGACGCCGGTGCGCTGTACCCGCCGAAGAAGTTCTTCGGTGCCGCGCGCAACGTGGAAGAGGGTGGAAGCCTCACGATCCTCGCGACGTGTCTCGTCGAAACAAACAGCCGCATGGACGATGCGATCTTCGAAGAGTTCAAGGGCACGGGCAACATGGAACTGCGCCTCGACCGCAAGCTCGCCGAGCGCCGCATCTATCCGGCCATCGACGTCGATGCGTCCAGCACCCGTCACGAGGAACTGCTCTTCGACCGCAAGCAGCTGCAGTTGGTCTGGAAACTGCGCCGCGTGCTCTCGGGACTGGCCGCCGACGGCAATGCGGGCCCGGGTCTCGAGTTGCTGATCGACCGCCTGAAGTCCTTCCGGAACAACGACGAATTCCTCGCCGAAATCGCCAAGCAACCCTCGATGTGAGCCCACCCGTGGGGTTTCCCCGGGCCGCCCTATAGGATTTTCCGCCATGAAGACCGAGATCCACCCGACATACGTCGACACCCACGTCAAGTGCTCGTGCGGCAACACCTTCACGACGCGCAGCACCAGGGGTGGCGATCTCCTCATCGAACTCTGCAACGAATGCCATCCGTACTTCACGGGCAAGCAGAAGCTGGTCGACACCGGCGGCCGCGTCGAGCGCTTCAACAAGCGCTACGGATCGCGCAAAGCCAAGAAGTAGTCGACACGGTCCCGTCGTGTCGACGAACGACACGCGCAAGAGCCAACTCCTTTCGCTGAAACTTCGCGCCCTCGTGCGCGATCACTTGAGACGTTCGACCGACGAGGGCATCACGCCCGCCGTGTTCGCGCGTGGCGCAGCGGTCATCGAATCGGGGAACAGTTGGGTCCTCGTCGAGGAACAGACTGGTCGCGGACTCGGCCCGGCGTTGCTGTGGTCCCTGAAGGAAGGCGCTACGGCACTCAACGTGCTCGCCGAATCGGGAACGGGAATTCTCGCGCGCCAAGCCGCTTTGCTCGACTTTCCGATCACCGTGTGGCACGTCAACGACCGCACGTTGATATCCGCCATCGCCGAACCGTTTCCCGACGAACGCCAACCATCAGCCGAGCACGCCGCGTTCGTGTCGCTTATCGAGCAGGGTGGTGCGACACCCGTCGTCGAACACGGAATCGTCGCGGGTGAAGTGCTCGGCCTCGAAGTGTGTCGCGCCGTCGACGACCCCGTCACCGGCGCGGCCCGACTGGAGGTCGGCATGGGTGCACACGACCGCGAGGCGTTCGCAATGCTGCACGGCGACAAGCCGACGGTCGAAGCACTCGCCGATGTGGTCGACAACGTGAAGCAACACCGTCGACCCGGGGCGATGCCGCATCCTTTCAATCGGATAGCACCCGAACGAATGCTGCGCGCGGTCATCGTCGATGCACCCGAATTGGTTGGAGCCGCCTCGCTCGTCGTCTGCGACCCGCCGGTGCGGCGAACGAACGTCCTCGACATCGTCCCGTGTGTGGCGCGTGGTCGGTCGCTCGAAGGTGGTGACGTCGTCGTCGTGGTGACGTCGGGTGCCGATCCCGACATCGTTCCTTTCGCTCTCGATGCCTGCGCGTTCGTCGACCATCGCAATGGCTCGATATCGGAGTTACGCATCGCCATGGTCGCCGGTCATGTCACGCCCACGAACCGTCGCGCACTCGGTCTCGCGCGCCGTGCTGCGACGTTCGTTGAACTCGACACGTCGGCGGTGTCGCCCAGTTAGCCTGACTTTCCATGATGGACCGCCTCGAAAGCATCGAACGAGACTTCGAGGACCTCGAGGCGAGCCTCAGCGACCCCTCCGTGCTCGGAGACCAAACCAAATTGCGCGACGCCACCCGGCGCTACAAGCAGATGACGCCGATCGTGGAATGCATCCGCACCATCAAGGCGACGCGTGGAAACGCCGATGCCGCCCGCGAACTGATGGAGATGGCGACCGGCGAAGAAAAGGAACTGCTGCGCGAGGAAATCACCAGCGCCGAGGCGGAACTCGATTCGCTCGATGCCCAGTTGAAACTGCTGCTCTTGCCTCGGGACCCGAACGACGGCAAGGCGGTCATCATGGAAATCCGCGGCGCCGAAGGCGGCGAAGAGGCAAACCTCTTCGCCGGCGATCTCCTCGAGATGTACCGGGGCTACGCGGCGAACATGGGATGGAAGTGCGAGGTCATGTCGCTCGACGAGTCGCCACTGGGCGGCATCAACCAGGTGACTCTCATGTTGTCGGGTGAGTCGGCGTGGAGCCACCTCAAGTTCGAGGGCGGGCCACACCGCGTGCAACGCGTTCCGGTCACCGAGAGCCAGGGTCGCATCCACACCTCGTCGGCAACGGTCACGACGATGCCCGAAGCCGAAGAAGTCGACGTCGAGATCGACGAGAAAGACCTCGAAATCGACGTCTATCGGTCGTCGGGCGCCGGGGGCCAGCACGTGAACACCACCGACTCCGCCGTTCGCATCACGCACAAACCCACGGGCATCGTCGTCGCCATGCAGGACGAGCGCAGTCAGTTGCAGAACCGCGCCCGTGCCATGCAGGTGTTGCGGGCGCGCATCCTGAAGGCACGTCAGGAAGAGCACGACGCGGCCGCCTCGGCACAGCGACGAGCACAGGTCGGCGGTGGTGGTCGCAGCGAAAAGATCCGCACCTACAACTTCAAGGAAAACCGAGTCACCGACCATCGCATCGGCCTCACGCTCTACCGACTGCAGGACATTCTGAAAGGCGACCTGGCAGAGGTGTCCGACGCGTTGATCCAGGACGAACGCACACGGCAACTTGCCGCAGGGGAAGAGTGAGCAAACCCGACGCATCCGACGCATCCACATGGCGCGAGTTGCTCGACGAGACGGCCGAGATGCTGGGCGACCGCAACGAGGCTCGCTGGATGTGTGAAGAGGCTTCGGGCCTCGAGGGGTCCGAGTTCCTCGACGAACTCGACCGGCCCGCGTCGCAGCGGATGGGGCTGGCGCTCCAGTCAATGGTTGGTCGCAGACTCGCCGGCGAGCCCCTGCAATACGTGCTCGGCCACTGGCCGTTTCGGCACATCGACCTGCTCGTCGACCGACGCGTGCTGATCCCGAGACCCGAGACCGAACTCGTCGCAGAGACGGCTCTCGGCATCGCGCGCGACGCGCACCGTAGGCGTGGCGACCGCACCGTGCGCATCGTCGACCTCGGTACCGGCAGCGGTGCAATAGGACTCGCGATCGCGAACGAATTGCCGCACACCGGTGTCGAAGTGTGGATCACCGACGCGTCAGTCGACGCCCTCGATGTCGCGCGGGCGAACATCGCCGGCATCGGACGCAACGCGGCGAACGTGCGTGTAGCGCTGGGCGAATGGTGCGCCGCCCTGCCCGACGAACTGCGCGGCACATTCGATGTCATCGTCTCGAATCCGCCGTACATCGCCGTCGACGACGCAGACCTCGACGCATCGGTTCGCGACCACGAGCCACACGTGGCTCTTTTTTCGGCCAACGACGGTCTTGCCGACGTCTTCAGCATCGCGGAACAAGCGCGCGACTGGCTCGCGCCCGATGGCCGTGTCGTGTTGGAGATCGGCCACCGACAAGGTGTCGCGGTGCGTGCGGAACTCGAACGCCTCGGCTACGCGAGCGTCGATGTGAAACCCGACCTCGCGGGTCGCGACCGCATTGCGGTTGCCGTCAGCGCAGCGAACGTCTGATGAACGCGAGTTGGTGAAGCAGCAGGTTTTCTGCCACCACTTCCTGGGGTGTCATGTGTGTGACGCCCGACAGCGGCAGCACCTCATGGTCGCAACCCGCCGCCAACAAGGCGGACGACAACTGCAGCGTGTGCGCCGCCACCACGTTGTCGTCGGCCAGGCCGTGAATCAACAACAGCGGCCTCGTCAGAGAGGCTGCCTCGGCGACGAGGTTCGTGCGGTCGTAATTCACGGCATCGGTCGCCGGTGTACCGAGGTAGCGCTCGGTGTAGTGCGTGTCGTACAGGGCCCAGTCGGTGACGGGAGCGCCCGCCACCGCGCAGTGGAACTTGTCGGGCCGGCGCAGAACGGCGAGTGCAGCGAGGTATCCGCCGAAACTCCAACCCCGAATCGCCACACGTGACAGATCCGCCCGGGGTTCGATCGCGCCCAACGCATCGAGAACCGCCACCTGATCGGCGAGAACCGGTGCAGCCAGGTCCCCGTGGACGGCGCGCTCGTACGCACTGCCGCGGCCGGGTGTGCCGCGGCCGTCGGCCACGACGACGATGAATCCCTGATCCGCAAACCACTGCGACGTCGCAAATGCCATCTGCGTGGCGACGACACGTTGCGCGTGAGGGCCACCGTACGGATCGAACAGAACGGGCAACTCGGTCACCTCGCCGTCGTTCGGCGACACGATCGCAACAGCGCAACCCGCCACTTCGACGATGCGCACGTTCGGCGACACCAGCATCGTCTCGGCGTGGTTCGCAATCGATGGTCCATCGACGACGCGGAAAGTTGCCCGCGGATCACGCAATGACGACTCGCGCACCACCGTTCGTCCGCCGCCATGCGAGGCCGACACGACGGCATCGCCTGCTGCAACGACGCGGAGACCCTCGGGCCCGAGTGCGTAGACCCCCTGGAACCAAGGCGTCGACACGTCGTTGGCGCAGAACACCACCTCGTCACCGACGGAGACGATCGCGCGCACCTGCAGATTGTCGGGAGTCGCCACGACACCGTCGACGAGAATGCGCCGCACGTCGCGGTCGGCGCACGTGACGAGCGAACCATTCGGCTGCAAGGCCGGTGACCCGGGAACGAGTTCCACCCAGGAGGGATCGGAGTCGGTACCGATCGTGGCGCAGTTGCCTGTCGTCTCGTCGATCCGCACGATCGTGACGCTGCGTTGGTCGCGCGACTGCACCTGGGCGATGAGCCCGGCTGCGCTCCATTCGACGGAGTTCAGGTACTCGTGTGCCGGCAGGTCGACTCGCGTGCGTTCTTTGGTCGTCACATCGATGATCCACAGCGAAACTTCGGCGTTCGTCGCGCCGGCGGCGGGGTAGCGGTGCTCACCCGCGGGGGTTGCCGGGTTGGCGGGGTCCGCGATGTGCCACACCGGTACGTGCGAGACGTCGACGCGCGTCGCTGCGATGTGGCGGCCGTCGGGGGACCACCAGTAACCGCGTTGACGGCCCATTTCCTCGGCTGCGATGAATTCGGCGAGACCCCACGTCACGTTCGGGTCGTCGACGGCAATCTCGCGTTCGTCACCCGCCGCATTCGCGACGTACAGACGTCCGGCACGCGTGTAGGCGATCGAACTTCCGTCCGGCGAGGGTCGCGCGTCGAAAACGCCGGTGTCGACGGGAACGGGTTTCGCTTCACCGGCGACCAGATCGATCGCGAACAACTGACCGCCCAGCACAGTCGTTGCAATCGTCGTTGCGGCGTCGCACGCGTAGGCAACGACGCCGCCGGCGCCCTCGCGTGCGCGCTCGCGGCGTCGCCGTTCCTCCGCGGTGAGGTCACCCGCCGATTCAACGGCGGCGCGGGGGTCGAACAGGCATTTCTCCGCGCCGGATGCGACATCGAGCGACCACAACTGGTTCACGGGGTCGCTGCCCGAGGCCGATCGTGCGAACACGACACGTGTGCCGTCGGGTGAAACGGTGAAGTTCCGCGGTTCCCCCAATGTGAGGCGCTGTGTCCGCGCATGCTGCCGCGGAAACGTGTCGCCGATGCGGTCGTCGTCACGTGTCATGCGACGTGGAAGACGCCCTTCGCGTCGAGCTCGACGCGGCGACCGACGAACTCGTCGGCGCACATCTCGCGGCCCAGTGACACGTCGGTGCTTTCGCCCCACGCGCGCCGACCATCGGCCAAGAGGCACGCGGCGTGGATCATCTCGGGCGAACCATCGCGACCGTGCATCACCGAGTACGCCTCGATGGTGGCGGCGGCGCCCGCCGCCTGGTCGATCGTTGCGACGTCGCGGCGTGGCATCGCGTCGATTTCGTCCTGCGGATACGCGTGACGGAACGCCACCGCCGGGGGTTCGGTGGAGTAGATGCCGAAAGCGTGCTTGGTGGTGTAGCCGCCGTTGGCCCACACCAATCCCTTCGCACCGGGTCGTTCGCGCAGATCGTTCATCACGGTGGCGATCGCGTGCATCACGTAGTTGTTCCACGGTCCGCCGGCGAAGGGAAGACCGCCCGTACGCGTGAGTTGAGAAGTGATGTCGAGCCCGAGTGACTGTGCCCCCAACTGCACCGCAGACGGGAAGCACGAGTACAGATCGACGATGTCGATGTCGCCGATGCCAAGACCGGCGAGCTCGAGCGCGCGCTTGCCGCCGAGTTCGATCGCGGGGGTCTCGGCAAAGGTCCAGCGGTTCGAGATGTATTGGTGTTCATGGCAGTCGGATCCCGAGTGGATGAACACCCAACGGTCACGCGGAACACCAAGCGACTGTGCCTTTTCGACCGAGCACACGATCAACGCCGCGCCCATGTCGACGTCGTTGTTCGAGTTCATGTACTTGGGGTAGGGGAATCCGATCATGCGGTTCGATGCGCTGGGCGTGCGGATCTCCTCGGCCGACAATTCGCGTTGCGACCAAGCGTTCGGGTTCTTTGCGGCGACCTTGCTGAAGAGTGACCACAGCTCGGAGATGAACACCTGCTGGTCGGCAACCGAGCGTCCGGCGCGTGCGCGGATCGCAGTTTCGAACATCGGATACACCTGCACAGGCATCACGATGCGGCGTGCGATTTCCTGTTCGCCCGCCATCGAGAGGTCGTCGCTGACGGCGTCCGGCGCGGGAGTCGACGAGTCCGCCTTCGGCCACGTCAGCGTGTGGTCGGCCTTCTTCGCGCGCTGCTTCGTGCGCGAGGCCTCGCCGCCCGTGAGGATGATGATGTCGGCGCGACCCGACTGGATGTCGAGTGCCGCCGAATTGACGAGGGTCTGCGGGGTGTTGCCGCCGTTGGCGCTGAGGCCGCACTGCTTTGCGGTGATGCCGAGGTTGCGCGCAACGAACCACGCAGGGTTGCCGTACTTCCACGACAGCAACGCAACGACGCGCAGTGCGTCGACGTTCGGCACCGTCGAAAGCCCGGCGTCAGCCGCCGCAAGACGGATCGCCTCGGCCATCAGAGTGGCCGGGTCGGCCGCTGTGTCGAACGACGCAGCCCGCGGGTCGTCGGGGCGCTGAAGAAACTGTCCACATCCGACGAGAACGGGGGTGCGCGGATCAAGAGCCATGCCCGCAGGTTATGCGCTGTGCGACTCGTGCCTCCTATGCTCGGACCGTGTCAACGTCTTCGTCCCACCGCGCCACGCACATCGCAATTGGGGCCGACCATGCGGGCTTCGAACTGAAACAACACCTCATTGCGTTCCTCTCCGCGGCAGGCCACAAAGTCGAGGACTTCGGCACGCATTCGACGGAGAGTTGCGATTACCCGCCCATCTGCGCCGCCGTCGGCCGTGCGGTGCGTGACGGCAAGGCCGACCTTGGCATCGTGCTCGGCGGCAGTGGCCAGGGCGAACAGTTGGCGGCCAACAAGGTGCGGGGCGTGCGTGCCACGCTGTGCAACTGCCTCTACACGGCGAAGATGGCGCGCTCCCACAACAACGCCAACGTCTTGTCGATGGGTGCGCGAGTCGTTGGTGTCGGCCTCGCCGAAGAGATCGTCACGACGTTCCTCGCAACCGACTTCGAGGGTGGCCGCCACGAGCGTCGTGTCGCCCAGTTGGCGGAAATCGAAGAGCAAGAGTCGAAGTAGCACGAGTCAAGACCGAAAGGCGCGAAGGAACCCCCATGTCGCAAACCAAGAAGAGCCTGCGTGGCATCGTCCATGCCGCCGCCGCGAATTGGGCATCCGAGCTCGGCGGCGACGATCCAGTGTTCGACCTCATCGACCGCGAAGTCGAGCGTCAGACGACAGGTCTGCAGCTGATTGCGAGCGAGAACTTCACGTCGCCTGCCGTCATGCGCGCAACCGGATCGGTGCTGACGAACAAGTACTCCGAGGGTTATCCGGGCAAGCGCTACTACGGCGGAAACGCGGTCGTCGACGACATCGAGGCGATCGCCATCGACCGAATCAAGCAACTGTTCGGCGCCGAACACGCCAACGTGCAGCCGCACTCCGGCGCCAGCGCGAACATGGCCGTGTACCTCGCGTTGCTGAACCCGGGCGACACGGTCTTGGGTCTCAGTCTCGACCACGGCGGCCACCTCACGCACGGGTCACCCGTCAACGCGAGTGGCATCCTCTACAACTTCGTGTCATACAAGGTGTCGAGTGGCGAAGAGCGCATCGACATGAACGAAGTGCGCGACCTGGCGCTGAAGCATCGACCGAAGATGATCGTTGCCGGAACCACTTCGTACACGCGTCGCCTCGAGCCCGAACCGTTCAAGAAGATCGCCGACGAAGTCGGGGCGCTTCTCATGTTCGACATCGCGCACCTGGCGGGCTTGGTCGCGGGCGGCGCACACCCGAATCCGGTGCCGTATGCCGACGTCGTCACCTTCACGACGCACAAGACCCTGCGTGGCCCGCGCGGCGGCTGCATCCTGTGCAAGGCCGAGCACGCCCAGAAGATCGACAAGGGCATTTTCCCGGGAACGCAGGGTGGCCCGCTCGAGAACGCGATCGCAGCGAAGGCCATCGCATTCGGCGAGGCGCTCACGCCGATGTTCCGCGAGTACGCGCACCAGATCGTGAAGAACGCGAGCGCGCTGGCGGGTGCTCTCGCGCGTCAGGGCTTCCGTCTGGTCTCGGGTGGAACCGACAATCACATGATGGTCGTCGACCTCACGCCCTTCGACGCCGACCTCACCGGCAAGGAAGCGCAACTCGTTCTCGACGAAGCGGGCATCACGCTGAACAAGAACACCATCCCGAACGACCCTCGCAGTCCGTTCGTCACCTCCGGTGTCCGCATCGGCACGCCCTCGGTCACGACGCAGGGCATGAAAGAGGCCGAGATGGAACAGATCGCCGAACTCATCGCCACCGCGCTGCGCAACCGTACGGATGCGGCCGCCATCGCCGATGTTCGCGCTCGGGTAGCGGCGCTGTGCGCTCGTTTCCCCGTCTACGCCACGGCTTGAGGCGACCCCGTCGGTCACGTTCTCGGCGGGCAAAGTTCTAGTGTCGTAGGCGAATGGGCGACACCACCGGCTACGTCGTCGTCGCGATTGCGGCGGCTCTCGCAACGTTCGCGACGACCCCGGTCGTGATGCGGCTTGCCGAGCGGCGCCGGTGGATGGCCCAGCCCGATCCCCGCAAGGTTCACTCGACACCGACACCCGATGTCGGCGGGATTGCGTTGCTCGTCGGCATCCTCGTGGCGCTCTTGCTCGCGTGGCAGATGGACAGGTTCAACCCGCTGTTCCGCGGCAACTCCGAAACACTCGGCGTCGTCATTGCGGCGGTGTTCATCTGCGGTCTAGGCCTCGTCGACGACATTCGCGAAATTTCGGCGCCCGCAAAGGTGGCGGGCACGGTCGTTGCCGGCGCGGTGCTCGTGTGGGCGGGCGTCACGATGTTCTATTTCCGCGTTCCCTACTTCGACGTCTTCGTGTTGTCGAACGACTGGATTCCCCTCGTCACGATTCTGTGGTTGCTCGTGATGACCGAGGCGATCAACCTCATCGACGGTCTCGACGGTCTCGCCGCCGGGATCGTGGCCATCGCGTCGGCGGCTTTCTTCGTGTACAGCAGGCATCTCGGCGACCTCGGTCTTCTTGCCGAGCCGAACATCGGCCCGCTGGTTGCCGCGATCACGTGCGGTGCATGCGTCGGCTTTCTGCCGCACAACTTCAATCCGGCGAAGATCTTCATGGGGGACAGCGGTGCGTTGTTGCTCGGTCTCATGCTCGCGGTCTCGACGAGCGTCGTCGGGGGACGTGCCGACCCTGCAACCCAGGACTACAGCAGCCAGACCTACTTCTTCCTCGCACCGCTGTTCATTCCTTTGCTCATTCTCGGTGTGCCGATTTTCGACGTTGCGTTCGCGATCGTTCGTCGCGCATACAAACGTCAGAGTTTCGCCACCGCCGACAAGGGCCACCTGCACCATCGTCTGATGAACCTCGGCCATGGCCAGCGCCGCAGCGTGCTGATTCTCTGGCTGTGGACGGCGCTTCTCTCGGGCATGGCGCTGTATCCGGCGATTTCGACCTCGGGTGGAAACATTGCGCCCTTCGGAGTCGCCGCGCTGGCGCTCGGCCTCTACACCGTGCTGCATCCCAGCGTGCGGCGCCGCAGGGAACTCGAGGGCGACGATGACTCCTCCAACGACGACGGCCCCTCCAACTTGGCAGCCTCTGATTCGAACGCCTAGATTGCTAAAGGTTTCACAAGCGGAGGTGGACCGCCCACCCCCGCTGCGTGCACCGGTCGACACCCCCGATGAAACTTCTCCCCGATCCCGAACGCATCCGTAGCGCCGCGCGAACCAGCAAGGCATCGGCCTCTGCCGGCGACCAAGGATTGGGGCAGGGGGCGGAGATCGCGATCGGCCTCCTCGTCTTTTTTGGCATCGGCGCCGGCCTCGACTGGCTGCTCGGCACCACCCCCGTTTTCATGATCGCGCTCACGATCTTCTGCGCGGTCGGACAGTTCGTGCGCGTGTGGTACGGCTACGACGCCCGCATGCGCAACCTCGAGGCAGAACGGGCCCGGGGTGCATCGGCCCATCAGCACTCGAGCGGGGAAGTGCGCAAATGAACGCGCCGGCAAACCCGCTGACGACCCGCTTCGAGGGGCCCGCTCCTGAGGCACAGGTCACACGCCACATGCTGAAGCGGGGTTCTTTCGCAGTTCCCGTCCTGGTCGCAGTCGCCGGATTCATCTGGGGCGCCGACGGAGCGCTGGGGTGCCTCTATGGCATGGCCCTCGTTTTCGTGAATTTCGCGCTGGCTGCGGGCCTTATCTCGCTGACCGCGCGCATCTCGCTCGCGCTGATGATGGGGGCAGTCCTCTTCGGGTATTTGCTGCGCCTCGGCATCATTTTTCTTGCCGTGATTCTCGTGCGGGATGCGAGCTGGGTTTCGCTTCCGGCGCTCGGATTCACCATCATCGTGACGCACCTCGGGCTCTTGTTTTGGGAGTTGCGCCACGTATCGGCAACACTGGCGTTCCCGGGCTTGAAGCCGAAGCCCAACCCCCACGCACAAGACCACGTCTGACATACGCACGCGAAAACGAAAGAGCACAGGACGAGAGAGTTAGGAAACAAACGTGATCGCACTCGAGTTCCCGCCCATCAACGCCATTCTGCGCTGGCAGGATGTCGCACCATCGTTCAACAAGATCGCCATCATCGCCGTGCTTGCGACGATCATTGGCTGCACGATCTTCACGTTGGCCGCACGCGCCGACGCGCGCAAGGCACCGCGCGGTGCGCGCAACCTCGCCGAGACGTCGGTCGAGTTCATCGAGAACGGCGTCATCATGCAGACGATGGGTCGTGACGGTCTCGGCTGGACGCCGTTCCTTCTCACGCTGTTCTTGTTCATCTATCTCTGCAACGTGCCCGGCATCATTCCGTTCTTCCAGATGCCGGCGACCGCGCGTATGGCGATTCCCGCAGCGCTCGCATTGATGGTGTGGGTCGTCTACAACGGCGCGGGCATCAAACACCAGGGATTCGGCGGCTACTTCAAGTCCGTGCTCTTCCCGCCGGGAGTGCCGAAGGCTCTCTACGTTCTCGTGACTCCGATCGAGTTCATCTCGGCGATCATCGTGCGCCCCTTCTCGCTCGCAGTGCGACTCTTCGCCAACATGCTCGCGGGTCACATTCTTCTCGTGACGTTCGCGCTTCTCTCCGAGTCGCTCTTTCAGGCCAAGGACAAGATCCTCATTCCCTTCGGTGTGTTGCCGATGTTCATGTTGATCTTCCTCACCGGCTTCGAAGTTCTCGTGGCCTTCCTTCAGGCCTACATCTTCACGATTCTGACGGCTGTGTACATCGGTGGAGCGGTCCACCCCGAACACTGATCGTCGCAACGGTCTCCCTATTCATCATCATCACCAGGAGAAAGAAAAATGGAAGCACTTGCCAAGATTGTCGCCAAGGC
This sequence comes from Ilumatobacteraceae bacterium, assembly GCA_040401695.1. Taxonomy (GTDB): domain Bacteria; phylum Actinomycetota; class Acidimicrobiia; order Acidimicrobiales; family Ilumatobacteraceae; genus F1-20-MAGs119. Next base: position 5,215 of record JBBANY010000027.1, on the reverse strand, counting down.
GACCGAAGCAGCGGTCGATCCCGCTGACGCGAAGAACCAGGCAGCAGCCGCTTCGGCTGGTTACGCCTACGGCCTCGCGGCCATCGGACCAGGCATCGGCATCGGTTACCTCGTCGGCAAGGCCGTCGAGGCGATGGCGCGTCAGCCTGAGGCAGCCGGCATGGTCCGTACGACCATGTTCCTCGGCATCGCCTTCACCGAGGCACTCGCCCTCATCGGCTTCGTCGTGTTCATTCTGCTCAAGTTCGCCTGATCGCGAACGTCGAGCAGCCGCAATCCACTGACCGTTAACGCAATCGCCCTGCACGAGCAGGATCAGGAGTACACATGGCAACCGCAGTAGTCACCCTCTCGGGTGGATCCGTGGTGTCGGTGAGGCTCGCCTCCGAAAAAGGCGTGGCCGCCGCACCCAGAGCCGAAGAGGGCGCCGAACCGAAGGACATGGGGCCCAACCCGATTTCCCCCGAGTTGAAAGAACTCGCATGGGGCTTCGGGTCGTTCCTCGTGTTCCTCGTCATCATGCGTCTGTTCCTCGTGCCGAAGGTTCGCAAGGGCATGGCCGAGCGCTACGACGGCATTCGTGCCGACCTCGAAGGGGCCGACGCCGCCAAGGCAGACGCCCGGGCGGAAGTTGCCAAGTACGAGGCCGCTCTCGTCGAGGTGCGTGCTGAAGCCGCCAAGCGTGTCGACGCGGCGCGCGTGACTCTCGACCGCGAACGCGGCGAGGCAATCGCGGCAGCGAACCAGCGTATTGCGGCCAAGAAGGCCGAGGCCGAGGCAGCAGCTGCTGCCGAGCGTGCAGCGGCCCGCGACCAGATCAGCGCCGCGGTCACCAGCGTCACCGCAACGGCAACGTCGATCGCGGTGGGCAAGCAGGCCGACAACTCGGTGGTCACCCAGGCAGTCGCACAGGCGATGCAGAGCACAGGAGCCCGATGATGAGATTTCTCCACCTCCTCGCAGCCGAAGACCCGTCGCAGACACACCACTGGTTGTTGCCCGAAACCGCGGAAATCATCTACGGCGGTATCGCAGCACTGATCATCTTCGCCGCGCTGTACAAGTTTGCGCTTCCGGCGGCGAAGAAGGCCCTTGCCGCGCGTACCGAGCGAATCCAGAAAGAACTCGACAACGCAGCGAACACCCGCTCGGCGGCCGAGGCCGAGGCCTCGAACATCCGCAAGGCGGTTGGCGACATTGCTTCCGAGCGAGCACGTTTGCTCGCCGAGGCCGATCAGCAGGCAGCCACCGTGGTGTCCGAGGGTCGCGCGAGGATCGCAGCCGAGGTCGCCGATCTCGAAGCCAAGGCCGAAGCCGACATTGCCGCATCACGCTCGCGTTCGAGCGATGAACTGCGTGCGCAGATCGCGCAGATCGCCTCGGTCGCCGCACAGAACGCCGTTTCGGCCGCACTGAACGACGGAACCAAGCAGGAACTCATCGAGGGCTTCATCAGCTCGGTCGGAGGTGCACGATGAGCGAAGCACGCATCGAGGCATACGCACGCGCGCTTGCCGACATCGCAGCGGCCGAGGGCAACCTCGACGCCGTCGAGAAAGAGCTCTACGTCGTCGCTCGCGCGATCGAGTCGAACGAGTCGCTGCGCGCGACTCTCACCGACGAGTCGATTCCCGCGTCGCGCCGTCAGGCCGTCGTCGAGGCCCTCGTCGGTTCGGCATCGAACACCACCGCGCAACTGATCGGCCTGGTCATCGGCTCCGGTCGTGGACGCGATCTTCCGGCCATCATCGACAAGGTCGTGAAGCGCGCGTCGAACGCGCAGAACAAGGAAGTCGCCGAAGTCCGTTCGGCGGTCGCCCTCTCTGCCGACCAGCAGAGCCGCCTGGCAGCCGCACTCGAGCGCGCCACCGGCAAGTCGGTCAACTTGAAGGTCGTCGTCGACCCGAGCGTCCTCGGTGGGCTCATTGCCACCGTCGGCGACGAGGTCATCGATGGCAGCGTCCGTACCCGCCTCGATCAAGTGAAGAGCCGCCTCTAGGCCGGCCGAAGTCTCACGAAGGGAACACACATGGCAGACATCACACTGTCCGCAAGTGACATCGCGGCAGCGATCACAAAGGGTCTCGAGGGCTACACCCCCGACCTTGCGAAGCGCACCGTCGGTCGTGTCGCCGAAGTCGGCGACGGCATCGCCCGCGTGTCGGGGCTTCCCGACTGCGCGGTCAACGAGTTGCTCGAATTCGAGGACGGCACCGTGGGCCTCGCCCTCAACCTCGACGAAGACTCGATCGGCGCCGTGGTTCTGGGTGACGCCGACTCGATCGAAGAGGGCCAAGCCGTCAAGGCGACCGGTCGCATTCTCTCGTTGCCCGTCGGTGACGCGCTTCTCGGTCGCGTGATCAACGCGCTCGGCCAGCCGATCGACGGCAAGGGCGACATCGTCGGCGCAACCATCCGCCGCGTCGAAGTGCAGGCGCCGGGCATCATGGGCCGCAAGCCCGTGCACGAGCCGCTGCAGACCGGCATCAAGGCCATCGACGCGATGATCCCGATCGGCCGCGGTCAGCGCGAGCTCATCATCGGTGACCGCAAGACCGGCAAGACCACCGTCGCCATCGACACGATCATCAACCAGCGTGGTCTCGGCGTGAAGTGCATCTACGTCGCCATCGGCCAGAAGGGCTCGACCGTCGCACAGACCGTCGAGACCCTGCGTCAGGCCGGCGCTCTCGACTACACCGTCGTCGTTGCGGCTCCCGCATCCGATCCGGCACCGTTCAAGTATCTGGCCCCGTACGCAGGTTGCGCACTCGGCCAGCACTGGATGGAGAACGGCGAGCACGCGCTCGTGGTGTACGACGACCTGTCGAAGCAGGCCGAGGCCTACCGCCAGATGTCGCTTTTGCTGCGCCGCCCACCGGGCCGCGAGGCGTACCCCGGCGACGTGTTCTACCTGCACAGCCGTCTGCTCGAGCGCGCCGCGAAGTTGAGCGAGGCGAACGGCGCGGGTTCGCTCACCGCACTGCCGGTCATCGAAACCAAGGCCGGTGACGTGTCGGCATACATTCCGACCAACGTGATTTCGATCACCGACGGTCAGGTGTACCTGCAGGACAACCTCTTCAAGTCGGGTGTGCGCCCGGCCGTCGACGTGGGAATCTCGGTGTCGCGCGTGGGTAGCGCCGCGCAGATCAAGGCGATGAAGAGCGTGTCGGGCACCTTGAAGCTCGACCTCGCCCAGTTCCGTGAACTCGAGGCGTTCGCAACGTTCGGTTCCGAACTCGACGCGGTGTCAAAGGCTCAGCTCGAGCGTGGCTATCGACTGGTCGAGTTGTTGAAGCAGTCGCTCAACAGCCCGATGCCCGTCGAGGAGCAGGTCGTTTCGATCTTCGCCGGCACCAAGGGCTACCTCGATGACATCCCGGTCGCCGACGTCCGTCGCTTCGAGAGCGAATTGTTGGCCCACGTGAAGTCGCGCCACGGCGCGATGATCGCCGGCATCCGTCAAGACCCCAAGGCCGACGTGCCGAAGGATCTCGCCGATGTCGTCGCAGCGTTCAAGGCTCAGTTCAAGACCAGTGCAGGCACGGCGGGCTCGCCCGACGCGTCGGCCCAGCCGGTCGGCGATGCCACCACCGCAAAGACCCTCGCGACGGAGTGATCTAGATGGCTGGCGGTCAGGAACGAATTCTGCGCGGGCGAATCCGCTCGGTGCAGGCCACGAAGAAAATCACGCGCGCGATGGAGCTCATTGCTGCGTCGCGCATCGTGAAGGCTCAGCAGCGCGTGGCAGCCGCCGTTCCCTACAGCGAGAAGATCACAGAAGTGGTGAAGCACCTGTCCGAAGGTGGCGCTGTCAGCCAGTCGCCGTTCCTCCAGGGCCGCAGCGAAGTCAAGACCACGTGCTACGTCGCCATCACCGCTGACCGCGGTCTGTGCGGTGGATACAACTCCGGTGTGCTCCGCGCAACCGAGGGTGAGGTTCGCAAGGACGTCGCCGCAGGGAAGAACTACATGATCGTTCCCGTCGGACGCAAGGCCGAGGGTTACCTCCGCTTCCGCGGTTACAACATCACCCAGCCGTTCTCTGGATTCTCCGACAACCCCACGCACTCTGACGCAGTGGCCATCGGCCAGTTCGTCGTCGGGATGTTCCTGCGTGGCGAAGTCGACCGGGTGGAACTCGTCTACACGCGCTTCGTGTCGGCCGGTCGCCAGGAAGTCGTTCGTCGTCCGCTCGTCCCGCTCGGCGGCGAACTCGTGAAGGCCGACGCCGACGGCGATGCCCACGACGCGGCCGGAGCATCGGGCGACTACGAGTACGAACCCGATCCGTCGGCGATTCTCGAAACGTTGTTGCCGCGTTACGTCGAGGCCCGCACGTACGCCGCGCTTCTCAATGCCGCAGCATCCGAGCACGCATTCCGTCAGCGCGCCATGAAGTCGGCCACCGACAACGCAGAAGAACTCATCAAGAACCTGACCCGCGTCATGAACCGCGCCCGTCAGGACTCCATCACCACCGAAATCATGGAAATCGTCGGTGGAGCAGAAGCCCTCGGATCCGGCGACGACGATGACTTCGTCGCCGGTGACAACCCATTCGTAACCAGCGATCGAGTCTGAGCAGGAGAAACTGACATGACTATGACAGCAAGCAACCCCACCGACCAGAAGGACGGCCGCGTCGTAGCGATCGCCGGACCGGTGATCGACGTCGAGTTCCCTCGTGGCTCACTGCCCGAGTTGAACACGGCGCTCGAGTTCACCGTCGACGTCGACGGCAAGCCGAACATCATTCTCGCCGAGGTGGCACAGCAGCTCGGCCACAGCCGCGTGCGTGCGGTGTGCATGAAGCCGACCGACGGTCTGAAGCGCGGCACGCCCGTGCGCAACACCGGTCGCGGCATCTCGGTGCCGGTGGGCCCGAAGACACTCGGTCACGTGTGGAACGTGTGGGGCGACGTGCTCGACGCCGACCCGAAGGACTTCGCCGATGTCGAGCGTTGGGAGATCCACCGTTCTGCTCCGGCGTTCGACACCCTCGAGCCCTCGAAGCGCATGTTCGAAACGGGCATCAAGGTCATCGACCTTCTCACCCCGTACCTCGCCGGTGGAAAGATCGGTCTGTTCGGTGGTGCAGGCGTCGGCAAGACCGTTCTCATCACCGAGATGATCAACCGCGTGGCCTCCAAGCACGGTGGCGTGTCGGTGTTCGCCGGCGTCGGTGAGCGCACCCGCGAAGGCACCGACC
>JBBANY010000026.1:0-27554 GCA_040401695.1 Ilumatobacteraceae bacterium | reverse complement strand
AAGACAGTGTCGGTGCGCGGCCGCTGCATCGTTCACGACGACCGCGCAACACGCGACTGGATGTTGCCCGAACTGGCGCGCGCGATCCGCAAGGACGACGAGGCGGGCGCGGCCGCATTCCTCGCCCTTCTCGACTCACCCGGTCGCGTGGTCATCGAGTTGAAGCCCGACTACGAACTGAACTTCGACAGCAAGAAAATGTGGGCCCGCAAGCCCGATGCAGCGCCACCGGGGCGCTTCGTCCACTAATCACTCGCCGGTGGCGAGAAACGCCATCGCTGTCTTCGTCGCGACGGGGTCAAAGCCAACGCTGAGATGACGATCAGCGTCCACCACGACATGGCGCCACAGCATGTCTGTCGCCAGTTGCTGCGAGACGACCGACGGAACAACGTGGTCACCCTTCGCCGAGACCACGATCACGTCGAGACGTGTTGCCGCGCGATCGACGCCGATCGCCGTCAGCGGTGTGGATGATTCGCCGAGTTTCAAACACACACGATCGAAGGTTGCCCCGAAACCGATCTTCGGAGTTGGCTCGACGATGTCGATCGCCGCACGTGCTTCGGCGTGGGTGACATCAGCACAATGAACCCCGATCTGCGTTTCGATTCCCCCGTCGTTCCTGCCATCGGGTGTTTCGCCGAGTCTGAGCGCAGCCAATTCGCTTCCTGAACCACCGGCATTGGGTTCGTACAAGAGGTATTCACGAGCGAGCGCGCTTTCGCGGGCGTTCCCCGCGGCATCAAGCGAGGTTGAAACCGAACTTCGGGCGAATGCACCCGACGCAACGACGTACCGTTCGCGCAGTTCCTCGGCCCACGGACGTCGTGGATCCGATGGCGCGTCGAGAACCATCGACCGAATCGACTGCGGATGTGTCATGGCCCACGCGGCGCCGAGGGTTGCGCCGTAGCTCCACCCGAGAAAGCGCACCTTCTCGAAACCGAGCATCACCCTGAACTCCTCGAGATCCTCGACCGACTGACGCGTACCGACGTTTCCGATCAGTGCAGCCGACACATCGGTGCACCGCTCCGCGAACCTGGACGCAGCCTTGGGATCAGAATCGATGACGCGAAGGTCACTCAGGCTTTCGCCACAGTCGAATGCAGTTCCGTCCACGCTCCCACGCATCGACAACGCATAGATGTCAAAGTCGTCGACAATCGGGGCCAAAGCCGTGCGAGCTGCCGCGACTGCCGCGCGCACATCTGCTCCGGGACCGCCGGGATGAACAAACAGCGGAAGGTGTCGACTGTCGGCCGCAGGGGAAACCTGGCGATACGCGCGCAGGTCGATTCGTGCGGACGACCCGAACTTTCTCGCCATTCGATCGAGCGGCACGCTGATGGTCGCACAATCAACCTCTCCACACTCTTCCCACGTGATCGGGTCGACCCGCGTGCTTCCCGCCGACTCTTCCCGCACCCCACAGCCGCCGAGCAACACGGAAACAACTGCAAGAACGCCGAGACCACGGGCGGAACGGAGGGACACATCGCAACGTTACGGCCGGCGTTGCAACAGCGACCCGACACATGTAGATTAGTTGCGAGCGCAAGTATCTGGGATGAAGCCAAATTGAAGGAGCGCACATGCCCGCAGTGACTGCAGACCCATTGACCCTCACCCGAGTGGGGATCGACATTCCAACGAAGCCCGACCTGCGCGACCGCCCCGTGAAGCGCGTCACCGTTGCGCCGTCGGGACACGAGGGCGAGGGCTTCCCCGTTCGCCGCGCGTTCTACGGCGCGACCCGCGCCGAGGTCGACCCGTTCATCATGATGGACCAGATGGGCGAAGTGAACTACGCGCCCTACGAACCACGCGGTACCGACTGGCACCCGCATCGCGGATTCGAAACCGTGACCTACATCCTCGACGGCACGTTCATTCACCAGGACTCACACGGTGGTGGCGGCGTCATCACCGACGGTGGCACGCAGTGGATGACCGCTGGTGGCGGCGTTCTCCACATCGAAACTCCGCCCGAGGACATGGTCGTGCGCGGTGGTCTGTTCCACGGCATTCAGTTGTGGGTCAACCTGCCGTCGGTGAAGAAGATGATCCCGCCGGCCTACCAGAACCTCGAAGCCGATCTGGTGAAGTTGGTGACGACTCCCGATGCCGGAACCATCATCCGCATCATCGCGGGCGAGATCGACGGCGTGAAGGGCCCCGGCTCGACACACACACCGATCGTCGTTGCCCACGCGACGCTCTCCCCCGGCGCGCGCATGACGTTGCCGTGGAACCCTGCATACAACGCACTCGCCTACGGCTTGGCCGGCGAAGGATCCGTCGGAACCGAGCAGGCGTCGTTTGGTCTCGGTCGACTCGCCGTGTTCGGTGCTGGGGACACGATCACGCTGACCGCTTCGGCGAACAGTTCACTTGACGTGATTCTGCTGGGCGGAGAACCGATCGGTGAACCGGTCGAGCAGTACGGACCGTTCGTGATGAATACCCGCGCCGAACTCCAGCAGGCGTTCGAGGACTTTCAGGCGGGTCGCCTCGGCGTCGTTCCCGCCAACGGCATCAGGCCGTTCCGCGGCCGGTGATTAACGTGCCTCACGTCGTGCGCGCTCCAGAGTCATGAGGAAAGGTGGGGGCATCGAGTCAGGTTCCGCTTGTGGGAATCCAGACTGCTCCGCTTCCAACAACGCCATTTCCAACGCCTCGCCGCGCTTCCGGTAGACCTCGAATTCTTCTGCGGAAAGTTCTCCAACCATGGTCGTTACTCAACCACAAGGGTGTGGCGGATATCGGCCATGGCGGCGGGATCCTGCACGATGAAAAGGTGTCCGCCTTCATAGACGCGTAGTTCGGCGTTCGGAACGCGTGCGGCAATGGCCTCGCTGTTGGCAACGGGTGCGATGCCGTCGTAGCGGCCGGCCATGACAAGGGTTGGGCAGGTGATGTGGTGCAGGCGATTGGCAACGTCGTGGTGCCGACGGGCCTCGAGTTGAATCACCTCTCCCCGTCGGACTTCGTCCGACTTGGGCACGAACTCGCGGTCGTGGAGCATCTTGGCCATCGCAGCGGCGAAGTTGTCGTTGGCCAGATACTCGTCGGTGAAACGCGTGTCGAAGAGCGTTCGCTGCTTCATCGCTCGAACCCCGGGCTCGAGGCCGACGTCGTCATGCAGCGGATACGACGATCCCGCTTCACCGCCCGCGCCCGTGCAGAGCAGAACCAGTTTCTCGACGCGCTCGGGGTACGTGACGGCGAACTCCTGGGCAACCATTCCACCGAAACTGATGCCAACGACGAGGCACGTATCCCAACCGACGTGGTCAAGCAGATCGGCTGCATCGCGCGCGTACTGCGCCATCGTGAACGGACCGTCGATGATGCCGGTCTTGCCGAGGCCCCGCTGGTCGTGGGCAAGCACGGTCGCGAACTCGCGCAGACCATTGATGATCGGTGCCGAACCCTCGAGCGTTGCGCCCGATCCGTTGAAAAAGAGAACGCGCGGGCCCGAGCCCGCAAGTTCGTGGTGAAGCCTCACGCCGGTCCCGAGAACATGCCCCTGTACTCGGTCGGCTTTTCGATCGGCGGCTCGTTTTCGTAGCGCGCGATCTCGAAGCGACCGACAACACCCCAGTGCACTTCATCCGGGCCGTCGGCCAGGCGCAATGTGCGCTGGCTTGCGTACATGCGCGACAGCGGCGTCCACTGCGACACACCGGTTGCGCCGTACATCTGAATGGCCTCGTCGATGATCTTGCACACGCGCTCGGGCACCATTGCCTTCACTGCGCTCACCCACACGCGAGCCTCGGCATTGCCCATGGTGTCCATCGCCTTTGCGGCGCGCAGAACCATCAAACGGCAGGCCTCGATCTCGATGCGGGCCTTGGCAATGACCTCGGGGTTCTTGCCGAGGCGTGTGAGTGGACGACCGAACGCCTCGCGGTGCAAGCCACGTCGCACCATCAGTTCGAGCGCGCGCTCGGCGGCTCCGATGGAACGCATGCAGTGGTGAATGCGGCCCGGTCCGAGACGAACCTGCGAAATCTCGAAGCCGCGGCCTTCGCCCAGAAGAATGTTGTCCTTCGGCACGCGCACATCGTTGAAACGCAGGTGCATGTGACCGTGCGGTGCATCGTCTTCACCGAACACGTGCATCGCGCCGAGAATCTCGACACCGGGTGTGTCCATCGGTACGAGAATTTGCGAGTGCTTGCGTGACGGTGGGCCGTCGGGGCTGGTCAGCACCATCACGATCATGATCTTGCAACGCGGGTCACCCGCGCCGGAGATGTAGTACTTCTCTCCATTGATGACCCACTCGTCGCCGTCGAGCACCGCGCGGCACGCGATGTTCTTGGCGTCCGACGACGCGATGTCGGGTTCGGTCATCGCGTACGCGGAACGAATCTCGCCGCGCAGCAGCGGTTCGAGCCACTGCTTCTTCTGGGCAGGCGTGCCGACTCGCTCGATCACTTCCATGTTGCCCGTGTCGGGCGCCGAGCAGTTGAGACACTCGGAAGCAAGCGGGTTCTTGCCCAGTTCCATCGCGATGTACGCGTAGTCGAGGTTCGACAGGCCTTCGCCGGTTTCGGCGTTGGGAAGGAAGAAGTTCCACAGCCCATTCGCCTTGGCCTTGTCTTTCACCGACTGCAGCAACTCCAACTGACCGGGGGCATAGCCCCAGCGGTTGGCGCGGCCCTCGCCCAGCTCGTAGAACTCCTCGGTGATGGGGTCCACTTCGTTTTTGATGAACTGCTTGACCGCCTCGTAGAGAGGTATGGCCTTGTCCGACATTGCGAGGTTCATTGCGTCGTCGGTTGCGATTCCCGAGTGCATTCCCAGACCGGTCATGTCTTCCCCCTGTTCGACTGGCGCCACACGGCGCTGACCCCCGAGACACTAGTTCGGGGCCTCCCTAGACTTGCCACGTGACCGGACGAAAAGGAACGCTCGGACCCGAGGATTTCATCGTTGCTGCGATGAAACACGTCGACACCCACGGTCTTGCCTCGCTGTCGATGCGGGTGCTCGGCGCCGAACTCGGCGTCGACGCAACCGCCCTCTACCGACACTTCCCCAACAAGGACAGTCTCGTCGAGGCGATGGTCGACCGCATGCTGAGCGAAGCCCTCGAAGCACACGACCCCGCCGGCAAGACACCGCGGGAAAAGATCATCGATGTCGTGTTCGCCATGCGCGACGCGTTTGCGCGACACCCCGACATCGGAATCGCCCTCATCAGTGGCGAGGGAAAGTCCGTCAACGGTTACAACATCAGCGTCAACATCGTGCGCTATCTCTCGGAGATCGGCCTGAAAGGCGACGACCTGGTGCGGATGTACCAAACCATCGAGAGCTACGGCATCGGCTCTTGCGTCCAGGACTTCACCAGTTCACCTCACAACTTTTCGATCCGTCGTTCGCGCTACCGCATGTTCGAGGTTCCCGAGTTCGACGACGTTGCACGCAGCGACGCCAACGTCGAACGCGTCACACACGAGGCATTCCGTGGCGGTTTGTACGCGATTCTCGATCTCTGCGAAACGCGCGCGCGCAAGTCCTGAACAGATCGCTCAGTCAGGTTGCGTGCGTTGCGACCACACGACACCAACGATGACGAGCGCCGCTCCGGCCACTTGTATCGCGCGCATCGACTCATCGAGGAACAGCACCAACCACGTCAATGCCATCACCGGTTCGCTCGCGGCAACCAGTGCCGCCGGTGCCGGCCCCAACTTCGATACGCCGAGGAAAAAGGCGGTCTGTGAGACGACCGTGCTGACGATGCCGAGACCGAACATGCACACCACGGCGAGGCCCGTGTTCGGAAGAGAAATTCCGCCCGAGGCCAAGGCAACGACGGTTCCCACGACGAGAGAGCCCACCATCCCCCATGCGGCCGCCACGAAACTGTCGCCCGCCAGATGGTGTCCCTTCGTGTCGTTCACGATCCGTTCGCTGTAGAGGATGTAGCCGGCATACAAGGCCGCGTTGAAAAGCGTCAGAACGAAGCCGAACAGAGCGGCGTCCTGGGAACCATCGAAGATCTCGGGCACCGTGAGCGCGATGCCAACGGTCGTGATGGCAAGTGCCGTCCACAACTGTCGCGTTGCAGGCTTGCCCAACAACCGCGCACCAACCGCAACCATTGCGGGATACGTGTAGATGATGATGACGTAGAGGTCTCCCGGCAACTTGTCGACACCGACAAAGGCGAACCACGCGAGAAGTCCGAAGAGCAGTCCCATCGCGAATCGTGGGTGCCATTCGACGTGGAGTGGGTTGGGGCCACGGCGGGTGCGGGCACGAAGTAGAACCACCGCCCAAATGACGGGTGTCGCAATCACGAACCGCCAGAAAAGAACATCGGTCGGGCCGATTTCGTCGAGCAATCGCTTCGCCATCACGGTGAAAAGCGAATACGCCATCGCCGAAACGAGAATCCACGAGATTCCCGCGCGTTTGTCAGTCATTTTTCAGAACACCAAAGATGTGGGCCCGCAGCGCATCGATTCCGACACCCGAATCGGCACTGACCCACATGACCTCTTTCTGAGCCACCCCGCAACCCGCGGCGAGCTCACGCTTGCGCGTGTCGCGCTTCGATGACTTGACCTTGTCGTGCTTTGTCGCAACGATCTGCATCGGAACGTCGTTTGCATGCAGGTACTCGATCATCTGCACATCCAACTTTGTCGGACCGATTTCACCGTCGACGAGCACGAGCACTTCCGCGAGACTTTCGCGCTCGACGAGATACGACTCGATCATCTTGCCCCAGCCCGCTTTGACCCGACTCGGAACCGCTGCGTAGCCGTAGCCGGGAAGGTCGACTACACCGGTCGAGTAGGACAAAGAAAACAGGTTGATCAACTGGGTACGACCCGGCGTCTTCGACACCTTCGCCAGGTTCTTGTGGTTGGCCAGGGCGTTGATCAGCGACGACTTCCCCACATTCGACCTGCCCACCACGGCCACCTCGACGGCAAGTTCAGGCAGATCACGGTGGTCGGACACCGACTTCACGAAACTCAGTCGAAGCGGGCCGGACACGGCGCCGAGGCTACTTCCGCACCCCTGACTCCTTGGCTACCCTTGCGCGTAATACGGGTCATGAGAAAGGCCACCATGAAACTCACGCGGAAACTCACGCACACAATCGTCGGAATTTCTGCCGCCGTCGCTCTCGGGCTTCCCGCGGCCGCGAACGCCTTACCTCGCCCGCCGGGCGGAATTCCTTTGCCGGGCGCAGGCAGTACGGCGAGTGGAGTCTGCACCATCAACGGCACGAAGTACGGCAAGATCAAGACGCCGATGGGCAGCATTGCCTTCACCGACCAGATGTGCATTGGCGCAACGGGAACGTGGGGCACCGGAACATCGAGCCTTGAGTTCGATGCTGCCTCGATGGGTGGTGCGACACCTCCGGCAGGTGGCGGCGCTGCAACGACCCCGGCTCCGAGCACCGGCGGCACGTCGGGAGGAACGACAGGTGGTACGACGGGTGGCACGTCCGGTGGAACAACCGGCGGTGCAGCGGGTGCACTACCGTCGATGCCCGGCATGCCGACTGCTGGTGGCGCCGCAGGCGTGTGCACCATCGGTGGCACGAAGTACGGCTCGGCGAAGATGGGCCCCATGTCGAAGCCATTCGACGAAGCGATGTGCAAGATGGCGCAGGGCACCTTCACTGCCGGTGAGAAGTCGAGCGTGATCTTCGATGCAGAGAAAATGGCACCGCCCGCGGGTGCGGCGCCCGGCGGCGGCACTGCGGCACCCGGTGGCGCAATGCCAACCGGTGGTGGAGCAGCCGGTGGCGGCTCGCTTGCCAGTCTCATCGGCGGTGGATCCGTTCCCGGCGTGTGCAAGGTGGCCGGCGTGTCGTACGCAAAGGTCGAAGCAATGCCCGGTCAATCACTGCCGTTCATCGAGATGATGTGCAAGGGACTTCCCGGAGGCGAATGGGTCGCGGGCGGATCCGGTACCGCGACACTCGACCAAACGTCGTTGCGCAAGTTGGTTGCCTCCTCGAACAAGGCGGCACCCGGAGGCACCGCAGCACCGGGCGGAAAGATGGAACTTCCCGGCGGCATCGAAGTGCCCGCAGGTTTCAAGTTGCCCGAGGGTGCACTGTCGCTCGACAAGATGGTCGGCAAATTGCCGGCCAACTTCGACCCCAGCAAGGGTCTCTCCCTCGAGGAGCTGAAGACACTTGCTCCCGACGAATTCAAGAACTTCGACATGAAGTCCGTCGCCGGCCTGAAGCCCGACGCACTCAAACTGCTCAGCCCCGACCAGATGATGAAGATGAATCCCGAGGCGATGAAGGGTTTGACACCCGAGCAGATGAAAGCGATGGCACCCGAGGCACTTCAAGGAATGACGCCCGAACAGATGAAGGCAATGGGCGCAAAGCTGTTCAGCACCTTCGACAAGTCGAAGATGGAGAACATGTCGCCCGAAGCACTTGCCGGTATGACGCCCGAGCAGTTCAAGTCGATGGCAACCGACGCACTTGGTGGACTTTCGCCCGACCAGATGGCGAAGATGGGTGCCTCGATCTTCAAGGCAATGGATCCGAAGAAGATGGCAGCGATGGCAGCCGAGGCAATGGCCGGCATGCAGCCCGACCAAATGAAGAGCCTCGCCGCCAAGACCTTCGCAGCGATGAAGCCCGACCAACTCGACCAGATGGCTCCGCAGGCGTTCCAGGGAATGACCCCGGAACAAATGGCGAAGCTGAAGGCAACCATGATGGCGGTGTTGTCACCGGAGCAGATCGATGAAATCAGCGCAAAAGTGCTGAAGGCGATCAAGCCGACGCAGTTCATCAAGCTGGCACCCGAATCGCTGGCGGAAATCGATCCGGAGAAGATTCCTTCACTACTCCCCACGGCCATCGCAAAGATGAACGACGGCCAGGCCGAAGTGCTTCAGCCCGACCAGATCGAGGCAATGACTACGAAGCAGTTGAAGGCACTCAGCCCGAAGGTGGCCGACTCGATGACGGCCGAGCAACTCGACGGCCTGACTCCTGCCGAGGTCAAGTCCCTCGCGGCTGCATTCGTGAAGGCACTTCCCAAGGAAGCACAGGACGCACTGAAGAACTAGTCGTTCGAACTTCAGGTGAAGGCCCGCCCTTCGGGGCGGGCCTTTTCATTTCCTGTTGCCTACTTCTTGCCGTAAGTCTCGCGAAGGTCTTTCTTCAACACCTTGCCGGTCGCATTGCGTGGCAGCGGGTCGTTCGTCCAGAACACGTGGGCCGGAACCTTGAACGATGCCAGGCGCGACTTCAAATGCGCAACGAGTGCGTCGGTTGATTGCACACCGTGTCCGTCTTTTGGCACCACGACCAACGCAACCTCTTCCATGAGCGTCGGATGGGGCACACCGAACACGGCGCAGTCGGCGACGGACTCGTGTTCGAACACCATCGCTTCGACTTCGGCGCAGTAAACGTTCTCACCGCCGCGTATGACCATGTCCTTGATGCGGTCGACAACGAAGAGAAAACCGTCTTCGTCAACGTATCCCGCATCACCCGAATGGAACCAGCCGTTGGTGAACGACTTCTCGGTGGCCTCGGGTTTGTTCCAGTAGCCCCGCACGTTCATCGGGCTCTGAATCCAGACTTCACCGATTTGACCCGTTGCAAGATCGTTGCTCTGTTCGTCGACGATACGAATGTCGGTACCGATCATCGGCTGGCCCACCGAATCTTTCTTGCCGAAGTACGCCTTGCCCGCGTTGCCCACGACGGCGGACGTCGTTTCGGTGAGGCCGTAGCCGTTCGTCGGGCTGACCTTGCCCGAGAAATCACTTTGGATGCGCGCAATCGAATCTGGCGGCACGGGTGATCCGCCCTGCGAAATCGTCGACAAACTCGAAAGATCGTGCTTGTCGTAGTCGGGGTGCTCGAGTAGCGACCGAATCACCGCAGGGACACCGGAAATCTGGGTGACCTTGTGTTTCTCGATCAGTCGCAAAGCCTCGGCCGGATCCCACTTGTATTGCGTGACGAGCGCACCACCCGTGGCCGGCGCCACGCTGACACCGGTGACGCCCGCGATGTGAAAGAACGGAAACGTCCACAGCGCGGTCGGTTGACGCTTGACCGCCGGCTTCGGGGCATTCGGGTCGGCGAGGGCCGCGTTTTGCGCGGCACGAAACAGGCCGTTCCACACGTTGGTGACGTGGTTGCGGTTGCTGCCAACGGCGCCCTTCGGGAATCCGGTGGTGCCCGACGTGTAGAGAATCGTTGCATCATCATCTGGCGCAATGTCAGCTTCGGGCAGCTCTGCAGCCGTGTCGGAGACGGCATCAGTCCACGCCGTCGTGCCGGGTCGGGCATCGCCACGCACGACGACCACGTGACGCACACCCACCTCATGCAAGAGTTCGTCGCTCAATCGATCGAGGCGCTCGCCGTCGACGATCACAACGGTGGTCTCGGAATCCGACAGCGCGTACTTGAGTTCCTCGGCGATCCACCACGCGTTCAGACTGACGCTGATGCCGCCGACGCACTGAATCGCCCAGTAGGCGATGGCCCACTCGGGGTAGTTGCGCATGCCGATTGCGACGCGGTCACCTTTTTCCACGCCGTGGTCGGTCAACCATCGCGCGAGGGAACACACCATCTGATGTGCGCGCCCGAACGTGATGACTTCGTCACCGTAAATGAGGTACGGGACGTCCCCGCGGGCCGCACCGATCAACCACAGATCACGCAACGACGATGGCGCTGTTGCGAACACCCTGAGCGGCACGCCGCGAACCGGCACCGTCTGAATTTCGAAGGCTCCGCCCGGACCGGTCAGCCTTGCGACCACTTCAGACTCATTCACCCCATGCGACATCGAAGAAATGTACCATCGTGAACAACGTTCAAAATTTGGGGGAACTGTGAAAAACCGCGGTCGACTCGTTTCGTCTCTCCTCATTCTCGTCGCACTGGTTGCCGGCGTCGTCGTCTTCATCACGGCATCGGGTGGCGACGACGGGCCGAGTGAATCGGATTCCACTTTCCTCGCAAGAGTCGGCTCGGTCGGGCCCGACGCTTTCAGTTCGTCGTTTGCGACCGCGGCGGCAGAAGGACCCTTCAGCATCCAGACGGGCGAGATCGACTCGAACAGCGACAATCTGTACGTCGTTCCCGGCCGCACCTACGGAGGGTCGGGTGCGAACATGTGCGACATCGACGGGATGAAAGAGTTCTTCAGCCTTCATCCCGATCGCGCACGGGCATGGGCCCGAACGCAGCAGATCGGCATGTCCGAGATCCCCGCATTCCTCGATTCGTTGACACCGATGATCCTTGCCCAGAACGTGAAGGTCACCATGTTCGGTTTCCGCGGCGGGAACGCCTACGGATACCCCGCTGTGATCGAAGCCGGTACTGCCGTTCTGGTCGATGCCGACGGCATGCCGCGCGCCCGGTGCGCATGCGGCAATCCACTCATCGCATCGAAGGACCCGGTGAAGACGGCCAAAGCCGAAAACGAGCGCCTCAGCGAAGAGTTGATCCAGGCCGTGACCGACTCCGCCACCGACACGACCCTGGCGAGCGACACAACGACTGCGGTCGAAACGACAGCGGCAACCGAAACGACGATCACCACGGACACCACAATCGTCACGGAGACAACGGTCGTCACGGACACTGCAGTCGATGCGACGACGACGACATCGCCCGGGACGACGGTGCTCGAGTGTCCCCCTGAAGACTCGGTGAAGTACGGCGACATCGTCGCCGACGGGAACGGCGAACTGTGGATTCGCGAAGACACCGCCTACTGGCCGCTCGGTCGGCCGCAGAAACCGGTCGGTTCACTCGCCGAATTACCCGGTTATCAAGACGGTTGTGTTCCCTGTATCGACGTCAACGTCGGCCGCGACGGCGTGGTGTACATCGCTCCCGATGGAACCCGCTGGACATCCGAATACTCAGCTGCCGGCACCATTTATTGGCGCAGCGACTCCGCCGCGCTCACCACGGCCGAGCTGATGAAGAACAATCCCGAGTGCAACCCGTGTCCACCAATCAACGCCGTGACGGGGGCAACTTATGCCGACAAGGACGGCACGATCTGGGAACTGAAGGAAGGTCGCTGGGTCAACCAGGCGACGGGAACCTCCGTCTCGTACGTCACCGACATTCCCGGTTACACGGATGCCTGTGACCCGTGCGTCAATGAATCCGCGACATACCAGCGCGATGCTGCCGGCCTGCCGGTGACGGCAACCGTGCCCGAGGATTCTCCCGCCTCACAGGGCACGGTCGTCATCAATCCGGCCGGTGCTGCGGCTCCGACGGAATTGACCGACGACCGCGTTGCCGAGTGGACCGCAACGAGCGACGACTGCACGCTTCCGTGTCCGCCGCTCACCACGGCAACGGGTGACCGCTACGTCGACTCGAACGGTCAGTTGTGGACGTACACCGACTCGATGTGGACGAACACCGTGAACGGAACGCGCCGCACCTATCTGCGCGACCTTCCGGGCTGGTCGAACAACTGCAACCCCTGCCCGCCGAAAGAGGGCGCAGCCGAGGGATCGACTTATGTCGACTCTGACGGGAAGTTGTGGACTTTCACGGATGGACGTTGGACGAACGAAGCCGGCGAGTCCCGTACGTACGCATCGGACCTGAACGGCTGGGACGAGAATTGCAACCTGCCACCGTGTCCTCCGCTCACACCCGGACAGTCGGGAACACAGCTGAAGGATGCCGACGGCACGGTGTGGACCTATGAACACGGCGGCTGGACATCATCGAGCGGCGCACGTCGCTACAACCTCCGCGACTTCCCTGCTTGCGATCCATGTCCGCCAACCGACAGGACACAGTGGACGGACGGAATGGTGTACATCGCCCCCGACGGACTGCCCTGGTTCTACGAAAACGGCGGCTGGTCGGGCCCGCGCAATGCACGCGTCTACGAACTCGCGCAGTTGCCGGGTTGTGGTGACACACCCGCACCGGAACCGGGCGACGGTGGCTCGACATCGGGCGACGCCTCGGCAAGTGGAACAACCGACACGACCGAAGCACCGGCCGTGACGGTTGCGCCGACGACGACCGTTGCTGCGGCGACGACTGTGGTCGACACGACGTCTGCACCGGCAACGACGACGGCGCCAACCACCGCGCCGGTCGCTGCAACCACGACCGTCGCACCCGCGACGGCAACGACGGTTGCCTCGGCGACCACGGTGAAGGCACCTACGACAACGGCCAAGCCCGCTGCCACCACAACCGCGGTGAACAAGGCGCCGACCGTGAAAGTCACCGCATGTTCGGGACTCGGCGAGAACCAGCCGGTCCTCACACTCACCGCAAGTGACAGCGACGGTGGCATCAACGTTTCCGGCTTCGCGGCTTTCGCCTCGTCGCCGGACGGCAGCGAGACCCGCAACACCCCCGCTTCCAGCTTCGCGGCGGTGGCGGGCCAGGCGAACAAGTACACCGTTGCGCTCGGCGTACCCGCAGGTGGTTGGCTCGAGCTGGTGGGCACCGTCACCGCGCGCGACACGAAGGGCCTTGGCACGACCGTTGCCTTCCAGGTGTCGGCTGCGCCGAAGTCGGGTTACCTCACCTGTCCATAAGTTTCATCGCGTCGACTCCCGGTCGAGCCGCAGGCGATACGCCAGCGTGTACCGGCCGGGAGTGATGCGGTAACGCGGCAACGTATCGGGGCCGCAACTCGCCGTGCCCACACCACGGTGCGCGGCATCGAGATGCAGCGTGAGGTGGTCGCGACGCACCAGTTCCGTTTGGTCCTTGGCCGCGAACAGATCTTCCGCAGTGTGCCAGTTTGCGGAGAAGTGAAACGGGGCGCCCTCCGTCTGCACGCACAAAGCCTCACCCGAACGCGGGTCGACGAGTTCGACACGCATGCAGTTGGTGCGCAAACCGAATTCCTGTGGAACGAGGTACGGCAATTCGTCGGGGTCGGCCTCCCACGTCGAATACATCGCCGACGAGCGGCGGTCGGGATAGCACTCATGCGGTCCGTCTCCCGTCCAACGCACGCGCGTGAAACGCGGTGGCACTGCGAACGTCACCCCGACGCGTGGGATGTCGGCGAGGTCCGCGGGCACGGTGACGACATGGCGAAACGACACACTTCCATCGGCATGGGGCGTCTTCTTCGTCGAGTGAGCGACGAGATCAGAATCTCGCACATCAATGCCCTGTAGTTGCCAACGCCGCAAGGACGCGCCGAACCCACGAATCTCGGGCATGTTCTTGAACCCGTCGTTGTCGACCGCCGCACGCCAGATCGTGACGCGCGGAGTGATTGCGGAGAGTTCGTTGTCGACCGACACGTTGATCTTCGATGACCGCGCTGCGGGCTTCTTGGCCACGGGCTTCGGTTCGCGCACAACAACCTGATCCCACGCGACAAGTTGCCCCGCGGGCGCCCATGTCTCGGCGCGACGCAGGAACCACCGCAGCGATAACCGCACGTCACCCGCTTTCGGCATCACAACGGGCAGCGGCACACGAACGGTCGCACCCGCAGCCACCGTCGGCACTCGCAGCGACCCACGCTTTGTCACTGCGCCGTCGACGACGAGTTCCCACGTCGCACGCAGATGAGCAAGGTCGCGGAACCCCTGGCGATTGCGCAAAGCCAACCGCATGCCACTCCCCTTGCCGGTCAGCGAGACGGCGACGGGGCGGTGGACCCAGGCAAGTTCGCGCAAGGCCGGGTGCGGTGTGAGGTCGCTGTGCACCAAGCCGTCGGCAACGAAGTTGCCGTCGTTCGGCGTGTCACCGAACTGACCACCGAAGGCGAATCTCTTGCGGCCGTCATCGAGTTCCTGGGAAATCCCGTGGTCCTTCCACTCCCACACGAAACCTCCCTGTAGTCCCGGCGTGTTGTCGAAGGCCTGCCAGTAGTCCGCAAGCGAACCATTCGAGTTGCCCATCGCGTGGCTGTACTCGCACATGACGAGAGGTCGATCTCGCTTCGGGGACTTTCCGTAGAACACGACCGCGTCAATCGGTGCATACATCGGACACACGACGTCGGTGGCGCCGACACCTCCGTCGAACCAGTTCGTGTGAAAAATCGCGGGCTCGTAGTGCACCGGGCGCGAGGGATCCACCGACCGAATCCATGCGGCTGCCGCGTCGTGCACGTTGCCGTATCCGGATTCGTTGCCGAGCGACCACATGACGATGCACGCGTGGTTCCTGTCGCGCTCGACCATACGCGTGATGCGCGACATGATCGTCGAGCGGTAGCGCGGATCGTGGCACAAACTGGTGTTCCAGGCGTGGCTCTCGACGTTGCCTTCGTCGACGACGTAAAGCCCCAACTCGTCGCACAGGTCGAGAAACCGCGGATCATTCGGATAGTGCGAACATCGCACGGCATTGACGTTGTGTTGCTTCATCGCGACGAGGTCGGCTCGCATGTCCTCGACGGTGACGGCCTTGCCACGTTCCGGATGGTGGTCGTGGCGATTCACCCCTTGGAACATCACGCGTCGACCGTTGACGAGGAAATCACCGTCGATGATCTCGACCCGCCGGAACCCGACCCGCTGCTCGATCGTCTCGCGCACCGCGCCGGAGAAGTCGACCAACGAAATCGTCACGCCGTGCAAGTTCGGCGTCTCGGCAGTCCAGATCTTCACCTTCAGCAATGCACATTCGGTGACTGCGACATGTCCGGTGAAAATGTAAGGACGCTCGTCGCTCGCCACCGCGACCTCGGTGGTCTTGCGCACCTTTCCCGAGGAGTCGAGCACCGCGACGCGCACCGACCACCCTTCGGTGACGGTGGCACCGTCGTTGCACGCAACGGTTGTCGTCACGCGCAACAGGCCCGTGGATTCACCCTCGAGACCCGCCTCGATACGAACATCGGCGATGTGAACGGGAATCCGCGTCTCGAGCCACACCTCGCGATGCAAACCCGCCATCCACCATTGATCCTGGTCCTCGACATGGCTCTGCGCCGAGTATCTGCAGACGACGATCGCAACCGTGTTGTCGCCGGCATGAAGGAACCGTGTCACGTCGTACTCGCTTGCCAGGCGACTGTCGGTGCCGTAGCCAGCGAACACGCCGTTCACGTACACCGCATGAACGCTCTCGGCCCCTCCCACATGAAGGATCACCGCCTCGCCATCGCCGATTTGCGGCGCAGAGAAAGACCGGCGGTACACGACCGTCGGTACTTCGTCAGGTAACGCCGGTGGCAGGCCCTCCCACGGCATCGTCACGTTCGTGTAGTGGGGATTGTCGCCAAGCCCAAAAAGAGTCCAGTTACCCGGCACCGGGATGCGCCGCCAGCCCGCATCGTCGACTGCACCCACAGCGTCGGCGGGAACGTGGTCGGGGTGCGCCCAGCGCCGCACTGCCCATTGGCCATCGAGTGACACACGACGGGACGCAGTCGATCCGAATGGCACACGCATCGGCAGTCGGTTGATCGACACCACCTCGGGGTCGGCCCAAGGACGTACGTCGCCGATCGCGGGCAGGGTCATGGGGAAAGTATGGCAGCGCAGCCGAACACGCAGCGCTGGCTAGTTTGCGGGAATGGAAACACGCAGCGTTCTGCGAGCGACGGCATCCGTTCGTGCTTTCGCGGCACGACCGGTCGACGACGGGGTCGTGTACGACATCCTCGACGATGCGCGTTTCGCGCCGAGTGGCGGCAACCGCCAACCGTGGCGTGTCGCGCTCGTGAAAGACCAGGCCATCCGCCGAGGACTCGCCGACGCGATGAAGCCCGTGTGGAACGAATACGTGGCACTCGCCCAGACAGGTCGCACCCCGTTCGCGGTCGTCGACGGTGCGCCACCTCTCACGACCGAACCCGCAGACGTTCCGTTTCCGCTGATCGACGACATCGAATCCGTGCCCGTGGTTCTTGCGATCGGCGCAGACTTGTCACGCATCGCCACGATGGACGCGGACTTGCCGCGTCCCACCATCTCGGGTGGCGGGTCGATCTATCCGTTCTGCTGGAGCATTCTGCTCGCGGCCCGAGACCGTGGTCTCGGTGGGGTCATGACGACGTTCGCCACACGCGCCGAACGCACGACCGGACCCCTGCTCGGCCTTCCCGCGGGCCACGCACTCGCGGCGACCATCTTCCTCGGCCATGTTGATCGACACCTGACGAAACTCCGTCGCAACCCCGTCGAAGGATTCGCAACGATCGACCGGTTCGACGGGAAGCCGCTTTCGAGTGGCGCACAACAACCGAGTCGTGTTGACTGAGCAACCGTGATCGACCCGAAACTCAAGCGTGCTCTCGGCCAGGCGGCGAAGGGCGTTGAGATCGTCACGGCGCGCCACGACGGCATCACGCGCGGCTACACCTCGCACTGGGTGACGCAGGTGTCGTTCGAAGAGCCAGTCATCATGGCCAGTGTTTCGCCGAAGCACGATACATACCCGCTCATGGTCGCAAGCGGTGCCTTCACGACCTCGTTTCTGGCCGGAGACCAGGTGCACATCGGTCAGTACTTCTCGTATCCGGGTCGCAAGTTCCACTACATCGCCGATGAGTACCTGACCGAGGAAAACGGCCACCCCGTGGTGAAGGACTGCCTCGCATGGGTGCATGCCGAGATCTTCGAGTCGAATACGATGCTCGACCACGAACTGTTTTTCGCCCGTGTCACCGACTACGGCTACGGGCGCCTGAAAGATCCGCCGCTCGTCTACTCTTCGCGACATGGGTGGCGCATCGCCAACGACAAGGCCCGCGCACCGGGCGAAAGCCCGCGCGACGAACTTCTCGCCCGCCTGGCTGCGGCGGGGTTCGACGCCCCTGCCGACGAAGCGGCCGACGACGACTAGATCGCTGCTTGCCGGCGGCTTGCTCGTCATCGCACTCGCCGCCTGCGGCAACAACGCAACCACCGCCCCCGAGTGCACCGACGCCCCGAAGAACGCCGACCTCGGAGATGGTCTGTTGTGCGTCGACACCGGTTTCCGCTTCACCGCCGACGACTTCAAGTTCGCCAACTGGGCCGGCCTCGATGCCGACACCGAGGAACTTCGCATCGACACCCTGGTTCGCATGTACGGCGCCGACGACGTCTGCGAAAACGGCATCGCCGACCCGTGCACACCCCTTCCCAACGCGGCCGAAACGTTGGAACAGTGGGAAGAGTCACTGATGGGTGGCCGTTGTGAAGGCCTTGCCGCACTTGCGCTTCGCTACTTCCTCGGTGTCGACTCCGTTGCCGCCACCGAGCCCGGTGCAGCGAAGACCTTCGACCTCACCAAGGAGCGCGCCGCCCTCGAAGACGACATCAACTACTGGTGGGCAACGCAGTACGCCCACGAAGTACAAGAAGCAACGGAAAAGTCACGACGCATGGAACCCGTTGAATTGGTCGCGTCACTTGTCGACGGTTTGAAGAAGCGCGACGGACAAACCATCGGCATCTACGGCCCCGAGCACGGCCATGCAGTCACGCCCTACGCGGTGACAAAGACCGACGACACCTATCGAATCCACATCTACGACAACAACTTCCCCACCAAGCCGAAGTTCATCGAGGTCGACACGCAGTCGAACACCTGGAAGTACGACTGGGCCGGAATGAACCCCGACGGCACGTTCGAAACCTGGACCGGCGGCAAGGGCGACATCGAGCTCACGCCGATGTCATCACGCAACGGCCCGTTCACAAGCCCGTTCCATGCCTCCCAAAAAGGAACCAAGGGCCACGCAGTCATCACGTTGTCGGCAAAGACAAGCGGTGGTCCCGTTCCCAGCCTCATGATCACCACCAAGTCGGGCAAGGTCGTGGGAGTCCACGATGGTGTCCGCAAGAACGAGGTCGACGGCGCCAAGTTCGTCGTTGGCAAGGGCGGTCTGGGCATGTCGATGGTGCACGTGTACATGCCCGCCGGTGAAGAATTCGCGGTCCACGTGGTGTCCGCAACGGGCGAGACCCACGAAGACAAGGTTCGTGTCCGCCTGGCGGTGCACACCAACAACGGCACACACAAGGACATCGAATCCGACCATTCCCTCACCGGCAAAGACCCCGAATCACCCCACGCCGACAGCATGCTGCGCATCACCGACGACCACGACGTTCACTTCACTCACACCGAACACGCCGACATCACCGTGGCCAACCAGCACGGAAGCCACTCGTTCACCGTTCCCGCAGGCCACCGCCTGCAGTCAAGCCACGCTCACTCGGGTTCTCAGGTCAGCGTCGTCGATGAAGCAGGTGCCGAAACTCGTTCGCACGAACTCGACACGCCAACGGTTGCCGACTGATGCAGACCCTCTCGTGACCAACCTGACGGCCGAGTACACCTAGCGATAGAGCCGGCGCACACCCAATCCCAGCCACTCGATGGCCAGCACGATCAGATAGACGCCCAGGACGATCATGGTCGTCAGTTGGAATTCGAAGACACGAATCGACTGCAGCAACAAGAAGCCGATGCCACCGCCGCCTACGATGCCGAGCACAGTTGACGAACGGAAGAAAACGTCGAGCAGGTAGAAGAAGTGCGCCATGAACGGCGACACGAATTGAGGAATCACCGAGGAGATGAACTCTTGTGGTCGGGTCGCTCCGACGGACACGACGGCCTCACGTGGAGCCGGGCTGACTTCTTCCATCGTGTCGGCGAAAAGTTTCGCGCCAAAGACGGCCACCGTGACACTGAGCGCCAGAGTGCCGGGAACCGCCCCCAGTCCCATGGCGCTCACGAAGATGACGGCGATGATCAATTCGGGTATTCCGCGCAGCGCAAGAACGAACATCCGCATGAATGTGGAGAACCAGCGGCGGACGTTGATGTTGCGCGCCATCGCGACGCCGAGTGGCAATGCGACGGCAACACCGAGGGTCGTTGACACGACGGAAATTGCGAACGACTCGATGAGACCCGTGAACACGTTCGATCGTTCACCCGAAAAGCTCGGTGGGAACATCTGCTTCAGCACGATCGATATCTGATCGAAATTGGCGATGGCCCGGAACCAGTCGACGTTGACGGTCACGATCGCAGCCACGATCAAAACGCCAGCCGACGCGAGCATGGTGGTGCGGAAAAGCCGTTCCGACGTCCACGGAGGGGAAAGCCGACGTTCCGCGGTCGCAGCCTTGTTGACACGTGCGTCACGGCGCTGGAACATCTTTTTCAGGAATGAATACCGCTGTGCGCTCAACTGAAGATTCGCCGCTTCACCGATCAACGACCGACGCACCGAGGTGGAGACGATCTCGATGGCGAGAATCACGACGAAGAGCACGAGAACAGCAGCCAGAGCCGGTCGGTACTGAATCGTCTCGAGCGATTCGGAGATGATCTGTCCGATACCGCCGGCACCGACGAGTCCGAGAATCGCCGAACCGCGAAGGTTGATCTCGAATCGGAAGAGTGACGTCGCAATCATCGACGGAAGAGCCTGGGGCAAAATGGCCGAGCGGGTTGTTTGGCGCTTGGTTGCCCCGACGGAGACCACGGCTTCGCGCGGTTGTTCGGTTGCGGTCTCGATTGCATCCGCGAACAAGCGCCCGATCATTCCGATCGAGTGCAGCGCAAGGGCGAGAATGCCCGAGAATGGCCCCGGGCCGAAGGCGGCAACGAAGATGGCCGCGAGAATGATCTCGGGCACTGCGCGGGACAAAGTGATGACACCACGGCTGATCGCACGCAACGTCTTGCTTTTCGTCGTGTTGTGTGCCGCGGCCAGCGCAAGCGGGTAGCTGAGAATGACGGCCCCCACGGTGCCGAGAAGCGCCATCCAGACCGTTTCGACCATCGCCTCGATGATGCGTCCCATGTCGCCGAAGTCCGGCGGGTACATCCGCTTGAAAAGATTGCCCACGTTGCCGAGATCACTGAAGAAACCGAACACCGACATGTTGAGCTTGTTCCAGCTCCACAAGAACACGAGCAGATAGGAAACGACAAAGACCCACTGCAACACCAGCCGACCGGAGACCGGTGGCGTGGTGCGCATGGATGGGGCGTCTTTGGTGGTCGTCTTGTTGCTCATGTGAGCTGTGCTACGCGTGCTTCTTCTGCTTCGGCCGTCCCGCTGCGCCGGTACAAGGACATGACCGACTCCTGATCTGTGCCCGCCGTCAACCTGTCGAGCACCACCCGACCGTCCCGAAGGCCGATCAAACGGTCGGTACGTCCGACCGCAAGTTCGACCTGGTGAAGACTGCAGATGACGGTCATCCCGTCTTCGCGGGCAATCTGCGAAATGAGGTCGAGCACCTGAATTGATGATTCCGGGTCGAGCGAAGCAACCGGCTCGTCGGCAAGAAGAACCTTCGGCTCTTGCATCAGGCTGCGCGCGATTGCCACACGTTGCATTTGGCCGCCGGACAGGGTGTCGGCGCGCTGGAATGCCTGCGCCAACAACCCCACGCGCTCGAGGCGCTCGAGGGCTTTCACGCGCAGAGCCTTCGGATACATGCGAACACCAAGGCGCGGACCGCGCAGACGACCGAGTGAACCAACAAGGACGTTCTCGATGCAGGTCATGCGCCCCACGAGGCCGAATTGCTGGAACACGAAGCCGATGTTGCGGCGGGCATCACGCAGTTCGGAGGGACTGCATTCGTCGATGACCGCCCCCAACACCGAGACATGGCCCGACGTCGGCTGGTGAAGACCGTTGATGAGGCGCATCAGGGTCGACTTGCCCGATCCCGACAGTCCGAGGAGACCAAGCACCTGGCCGGCTGGCACGTCGAACGAGACGTTGTCGACCGCCAGGGTGCCGTTCGGAAACTTCTTCGAGAGGGATGCGACCGAAACGACCGCATCCCCCTCGAACCCACCGTGTGACGTCATGTCGTTCGTCAGGCCTTGCACGACGAGCTCTTCGTCGCCTCGCACACGCCGCGGATGTAGTCGTAGAACGAGTCCTTGACCTCGATGAAGTTGTTCACGTTCTTGTCTTCGATCACGACACAGCTGGCGAGGTCGGTGCACCCGTTGTAACCCTTCGAGACGAAGTACTCCTTGTTCGCCTTCGTGAGAAGGATGTTCTTGATCGCGGCCTTCAGCGACTTCGGAAGGGTGCTACGAATCGACATCGGACCGTTCGGAATCGGACCCGACTCCCAAATCTGCTTGTAGTCCGCCGCCTTCAGGGCAGCGAGCGTGCCCGAGCCGATGACGACACAGCACGCGAATGCAGCCTCACACTGGTTCGTCGACAAACCGAGCAGCGACTTGTCGTGACCACCGGTGAAGTTCTGCGTGATGTCCTTTTCGGTGAGGCCCGCATTCAACACGCCCTCGGTCGGAATGAGACCACCCGACGTCGACGTCTGGGTCACGAAACAGACCTTCTTGCCCTTCAGGTCCTTGATTCCCGCGATCGTGCTGCCGGTCTTCACGTACAACTTCGAAGTGTACGAGGTCGATCCGTCGAGGTACTTGGAAATGCCGAGCGGTTCGATTTTCGCGCCGTTCAGCTTGGACACGATGTAGGACATTGCGCCCCAGGCCACCATGTCGACCTTGTTGGCAATCGATGCTTCGATGACGCCGGCATACGACGTTCCTGCATAGAACTCGACCGGGATACCAAGTTCGTCCTGGAACAACTTGACCATTCCCTGCCACTTGGTCTGCATTGCCGAAACGTTCTCGGCGGGCACACCACCGATGACGAACTTCGACGGCCAACCCTTCTTGTCGAGCTTCGCCAGGTCGATCGGCGCCACGGTCGTGGCCGTGGTGTTCAGCATCACCCAGGTGTACTTCTTCGTCTTGGCCGTGTAGGTGCACTGGAACGACTTGCCTGCCGCCTTCACAACCTTGCCGTATTGGGCCTTGGTGCATGGCGCGCCGTTTTTGGGTGCACTGCTGCTGGCTGACGCGGGTGCAATACCCGCACCGAGTGCCATCAATCCGAGGGCCGCAACCGCGGCCACTTTGAGCTTGAGGCTTTTCTTCACTTTTTCATCTCCTTTGATTGTTGTTGTTGGGGGTTCACTTCAATGTGACGGCAATCGGATCTGCGGCGAGTCCCTTGCCGAGCGTCGACTTCGACGTCACGACACACTCGGCCTTGGCTCCACGCAGCGACGACGGCACCGAGGCGGCGATCTTCGTCGTCTTGCCCTTCGCGCTCAGCGTGCCCTTGTCAGAGGTGCACTTCAGCGTGTATGACATGTCGCCGGCCCAACCGGGCTGCGCGGGCTTGCGGAACGAAACACGTACCTTGCCGTCGGCACTCGTCACCTTCACTCCACGCGGTTGCGACGGAGTCATGCGCGGGATCTCGTAGATGGCGACGGTTCCCGAAAGTTCGAACGAGGCGATCACGAGTGCGCTGCCGGTGGGGCTTTCGTCTTCACCGACGAAGAGAAGTCCCTCGGGCGACACGTCACCCGGGTTCGCGCCGGTTACGAGGTTGCCCGCGGGCTCCGACGTGTTGATGTAGTCGACGAACACCGGGGCCGTCGGTGTCGATGCATCGAACAGCACCACTCCACCGTCGCGTTCCAGACCCGCGGCGATCCACGTCTTGCCGTAGGCCTTGCCGACGGTCACGGCCTCGGGCTCGGGACCCTTTTTCGCCGAACGTGCATCGACTTTCTTGATTGCCCCCGACGTGGTGTCCCAATCAGCGTTGAAGTACGCCGGGCGACGCGTGGCAGCAAGTTGTTCGAACTGGTCGCCCGAGTCCCACACCTGGGTCATCGCGTCAACACCTTCGACGTCGGTCACGGGCCTCCAGATTGAGATCGAGCGCGAACCGTACGCGTAGGCGACCTTCACCTTGGTCGAACTGGTCACCGTTGCCGAACGCGGAGTCGCCGGAGCGAATTGCGTGACACCGAGATCCTTCGTCAACTTTGCCTGTGCCGAGATCGCAGCGTCCGCCGAGTCGGCGACACTCGACAACTTCGCCTCTTCGTCCTGGGCCTTCGTGGTGTCGGTTCCGCCCAACAAACACGGGTAGCTGCGTGCATCGCCTTCGTTGGCAGTCACGAGATACGTCGTGCCGTCGTCGGCGGTCAGCGTTGCCACGGCATCGGGCAGGTACATACCCTGCACGTTTTGTGTGGCAACCGCAACGGTGCCGTCGTTGATGCCGTCAAGACCCTTGCCCGCATCGGCGTGCTTCTTGTAGCCAAGGCCGTTGATCGAGACCACAGACTGCGTCTCGAGATTGATGGTCGCGATCGCGTTGTTCTCCTGGAGAGTCACGAAGGCAAACTTCTCGTCGTCGGAAACCGTGAGGTACTCGGGCTCGAGATCCTGAGCAAGGCTGGCTCCGGGGCCGAACACGCGGCCACCCTGGAACACCAGCGACGTTGCACGATCGTTGAACGACTCGAAGTTGATCGTCACTGCCGGCTTGGGCTTCACGCCACCAACGTCGATGATCGAAACCGAACCGTAGGGGTCGGTCGTCTGGGGCAGTGTTCCGTCGGCTGCCTTGCAGTACGACGAGGGCTCGCCCTCGTTTGCCGTGAGGATGTAGCGACCCGAGGGCGAGAACGACACATGGTCGGGAAGAGCACCGACTTCGAGGCCGTCCTGTACACCCTTCATCAACTTTCCGTTGGTGTCGGTGATGAACACCTTGCCGTTTGCCTGGTTGTTGCCACCCACGGCCGCGGCGATTGCGACAAGCCCGTTCTTCGTCGCGACGCTTTGCACACCCGTGGCGCCCTTTGCCGCCAGATCGATCGAACGAACCTTCTTCACTCGCTCCGGACGGCTGATGTCGACGATGTCGATCTGATTGGTCTTGCCGTTCGTCACGAACAAACGCTGTGACGCCGGGTCGTAGGCAGAAATCTCTGCACCGCCGAGGCCACTTCCGCTGGTCCACCGACCGAGGAACCGCAAGCCAGCGGTCGTTGCAACATCGGCCGAAACCGAGCTCGATGAACCAACAACGGCAAGGGCCGACGACGACCCGAGAGCGGTCGCCAGCAACAACATGGAGAGGTGCTTTTTTCGTTTCATGGCTGCGCACCATAAACAAACGACTTGACGAACTTCTGTCCGTCAGATGACATCCATGCCAACGATGCGCGAAAACTTCCCTCATCTTGAACGAGTCGCATCAAGTGATGTCGTGACGAGTTCACGAAACGTACATCTGTGATCAACGCAGGAGTTTCCACACGTAAGACGAGTGTCATCACCCACACGTAACTTCGCAGCGTGTCACTTGCCGACAACTCCCCACCGGCGGGCCAATCGTTGAACCGCGAGTACCTCAGTGAACTGGTGGCTCGTTGCGATGATCACACGCTGATCGACATCGTCGATGATTTGCTGTGGTCGAACACTCTGCCCACGCCACGACCGCTTCGTGAACCCCAGATCGGAACCGTTCAGTTGCAGGTGCGCGAACCGATTTGTCGCGAACGCTTCATTCTCGCCGACGCGCTGGTGACGATCGCCGAGGTGATGGTCGAAGATTCTCTCGGCTGGGCCATGCGCGTCGGGGCGAACGCCGAAGCAGCAGTGGCCGCTGCGGTACTCGACGGTTGGCTCGCCGGTAACGACGGTGACCAGGCCGCCAAGTCGAAGACGATCGACGAACTGCGGGCACTCGACCGTGTCAACGAATACGCGATCAACCTACGACGTCGCGACGTGCTGTCAACCGCGATCGAATTCGAAGAACTGGACTGAGGCATGCCGAACCGCACCGATCTCTACCGTGCCTGCATCACCGACGTTCACGAATCCCAGGCGATTTTCCGGTGCCTCCTCGCCGCTTTCAGCCGACCAGGGGAAGTCATTCACCTTCCTGACACCGTCGCGTCACGCATCACCCCGTGTCTCGCTCCGCTGATGGCGCTCGTTAGTCACGACACGCCGTTCTCGGTCGTGGGCACGAATGCGGGCGAGCTGTGCGAGGCGATGACGCGCGCCACATTCGGACGCGCCACCACGCCCGACGAGGCCGCGTTCGTCGCCGTTCTCGAGGGTGCGGTGATCGACCCACACACCGTGCGCCATGGCACCGACCTGCGCCCCGACTCCGGGTGTCAAATCGCCGTTGCAGTCGACGGTGCCTTGATCGCAAGCAGCGACGATGACGCATTCCTCTCCATCGTCGGGCCGGGCGTTCCCGGTACCCGCCGGATTGCCATCGATGCCGAGGCGTCCGAGATCGATCGTCTCGCACACTTCCTCGCACGACGGATCGAACAGCCTCCTCGTGGGTTCGACACGTGGCTGATCGATCGCCGCGGTGCGGTCGTGGGTGTGCCCCGAACGTCACGGCTTCGCATTGCCGCACACCACATCGATTCTTTGCAAGGAGCCTGACATGGGATACGCAGCCGCACGCGGCGGATTGAGCGCCATCAAAAGTGCAGAGGATCTGGTCGCACGACTGCGCGACACGGACCCGAGCAATCCGCTCGACGTCGATCAGTTCACCGGACGACTTCGATTGCTCGTCGATCGCGTGATGGGCGAAGCAGGGCTTTGGGCACCCGAGTTTGCCGCGATGGCACTGCGCCAGGCCGAAGGCGACGTGATCGAAGCCGTGCATCTTCTGCGCGCATACAAGTCAACGTTGCCGCGCTTCGCGGTTGCACAGGTGCTTGATGCCAACGACATCGACCCCGAGCGACGTGTTGTTCCCGCTTTTCGCGAACCGGGTGGTCCACAGATTCTCGGCCGAAGCACCGATTACACCGCGCGAATGCTGAAACCCGACTCACGAGGCACCACGCGCGCGACGGTCGACGATACGTCGCGCGCGGCGACATCGACGGCCGTCGTGACTCCCGTGCCCACGCCGGAGATGCGCAGAATGAGCGACGTTCTCCGCGACATGGGTCTGCTCGTCGATCGTCGCATGGTCACGGATCCCGAGCCGTTCGACATCACACGCATGCCGGCCAAACCGCCCGCACCGCGTTCGGCACGTTTGTCGACCATGGCACGTGCCGAAACGGGTGCGTTGGTCAACCAGTGGTACCGCATCATTCTCGGACCCGATGGCTATCTCCACGAAGTGACACTCGGCGAGGTTCGCCACGGATCCCTTCCGCTCACGACGACCCACCCGGCAACCGGCAACGAGGTGACGATCGGTCGATTCCGCGTGACCGAGGTGGAGGCGATCGAAGACCTCGACGGTGTCGAAGAAGATCGCGGGTCGTTCGACGTCGGTTACGGCATGTGCCTTGGCCACAACGAACGAAAGGCGATTGCCATGGCGAATCTCGATATCGCATGCCACCGTGACGGCTCGAAGTCGTCGCTCGAGCAGTCGATTCTCATGACGACCGACGGCCTCGACTCGGCCGGATTTCTCGAGCACTTGAAGCTTCCCCACTACGTCACCTTTCGTTCGATGGTCGAACGAAAGGTGGCAGTACGCCGTGCACGAACCACGACGTCATCCGCCGCAACCGAGGTGTCACAGTGACATCGATTGCCGAACTTGCGGGCCCTCCACAGACAACCCCGTTCGCCCTTCTCGACGAGGAGTCGAAGCGCGAAATTAGAAGGGCGCTTCTCCAGGCCGTCGCCACGCCCGGGTATCAGGTGCCGTTCGGGTCGCGCGAAATGCCCGTTGCCCGCGGTTGGGGTTCGGGCGGAC
>JBBANY010000025.1:0-30200 GCA_040401695.1 Ilumatobacteraceae bacterium | reverse complement strand
GACTCAACCGCACGCCCCCGCGCATGGCCCGCAACACCTTCCACGGCATCGAAGCACCGCACAACATGACGAGCATTCAGTGCGGCGAAGTCGAAGCCGTTCACAAGGTGACCACCGAGAACGTGTGGAAGCAACAGTTGGTCGAGGTGCAGGGTCAAACCGACATCCTCACGATGGGCATCCCGTTCATCTGTCCCTACAACGTGAACTCGATCATGAACCCGATCCTCGTCATGTGCACGGGTCTCGGCTACTTCTTCAACCTCTACCGCGGCAAACCCCTCGTTCGCGAAGGTGGCGTCGTCATCATGACCCACCCCACGACGAACGAGTTCCACCCCGTTCACCACCCCAGCTACATCGACTTCTTCGAACAGGTGCTCGCCGAAACCACCGTGCCGCACGAGTTGGAAGCACGCTTCGAAAAGCAGTTCGCCGAAGACGATTGGTACCGCCACCTCTACCGCACGAGCTACGCCTACCACGGCGTGCATCCCTTCTACATGTGGTACTGGGGCAGCCATGGCCTGCAGCACTGCGGCAAGGTCATCATCGTCGGCGGCGATGCGCCAACGGTTCGTCGTCTCGGTTTCACGCCGGCCTCGACGCTGAACGACGCACTGGAAATCGCCAGCGACGTCGTTGGCCGCAGCCCCACGATCACTCACCTTCACACCCCGCCGATCATGGTCGCGGATGTGAAGTAGGAAACGATCAACGATGGCCCGCGACTACCCGAAGCAGACCGTGCGCAGCGCCGCATCGCGGCGCGTACTGCAACGCGCCGCAGGTCTTGCCGAAGGCTTCGAATCGCTCGCCCGCAAGCCGGTGAAGATGTGGCGCACGAAGGGCTTTCCCTACCGCGCCCCCAGCGTGCCGCGCGGTGTCGAGGTGCCTGCAAAGAAATCGACGCTCGGCGCCGACTTCGACACCGACTTTGCTCGTGGACCGGGTTCACGGTTCGTTCGACGACTGCTCGTCGCCGGACCAGTCACCGCAATGGTGCAGTTCCTCGCCCGACCGAAAGTCGAAGGCGTCGACCGTCTCAGCGACCTTGCAAACAACGATGCGATCGGCGGAGTCATCTTTGCGCCGAACCACCATTCCCATCTCGACACTCCCCTCATGGTCACCGCGGTACCCAAGCCGTGGCGTGACCGACTCGTCGTCGCCGCGGCGGCCGACTATTTCTTCGACAAGCGCATCAAGGGCACCATTGCCGCCATCGCGCTGAATGCGATCCCCATCGACCGCGAAACCACGAGCCGCAAGTCCTCCGACGAGCTTCGCCGCCTCCTCGCACGCGATTGGAGCCTTGTCATCTACCCCGAGGGCGGCCGTTCGCCCGACGGTTGGGGCCAGGAGTTCAAGGCCGGCGCGGCATACCTCAGCTCGAAAACAGGCGCACCGGTGGTTCCCGTTTTCATCGACGGCACCGGTGCCATCTTCGGCAAGGGAATGAAGCGCCCGAAACGCGGCCACACCCGAGTCGTCTTCGGCGCGCCGCTGTTCCCCGACGAAAACGAGAACACACGACGATTCAACGACCGCATCGAACGCGCCGTCACGCTGCTCGGCGACGAATCATCAACCGACTTCTGGACTGCACGTCGCCGCGCCGCAAACGGCAACGCAACGCCACTCACCGGCCCCGACTACACGGGTTGGCGCAGGCAGTGGGCGCTGTACGAGCACCGCAAGACCGGTGCCGCAGGCCAACGCCGCCGACAGAAACGTCGCTGGCCCGATCTGGGCTGAAGCGACGTCGTCTGAACAAGAGTTCAGGTACCAAAAAGAAATAATTTTCTCACTGCGCATCTGGCACGGCGGTCTAGTTTGCAGAGCCATGGGCAGGCCACGCAACGCAGATCGTGAGGCCCACGGCGATCCGCGCGAGATGATCCTGAAGAGTGCGCGGGCCGAAGTCGAAAAGCATGGAATTCTCGGCTTGCGTGTCGCCGAGGTCGCGGCCAACGCGCACTATTCGGTCTCGATCATCTACCGCTACTTCGGCGACCGTGACGGCTTGCTTGCACAGGTGCTCGGTGATCTCTATGAAGAGATCCTCGATCGCACTGCGAAGCGGCTGGCAAGTTCCCTCCCCGCGACGGGTCCGCTCACGGTCGATCAATTGCTCTCGCTTGCGCCAAAGCCGAGCGATGCCTACACGAACCCCGACCTGAAGTTGCGGCTGCAGATTCTCGCCGTCGCTGCGACGAATCCGGCTCTCGAAGCAAGGCTCAAGACCATTGCTCAGGCACGGTTCAAGTTGCTGAAGGAATGGTCGGCGAGCACCGTCGCCCGCCTCCCCGAGGGCCAGGTCTACGACGAGCGGATCTTCTTCATCGTCATCGTCAATCAGTTGCTGTATTACAACACCCTTCTCGGCGACGATGCGGTCAACGACGAGGAGTACTACCAGTTCCTGAAAGACAAAGTGACGAAGATCTAGTTGGTGCACGCCGCCCTTTCGGACGACGTGCACCACTTCGAACTATCGGGTGGCCGGCAACAACTGGAAGGTCTGGCCCGGGCGTGACACCACGCCGAAGTCCAACGTGATGTCCGACTGACCCGCCGTCAACACCTTCGACTTTGCGTACAGCGTCGAGGAGTTGAGGCCGCGATCCGGGCGTCCTTCGGTGGTCGGCAGGTAACCCTTCGGATAGGCGATCTCCACCTGGTACTGACCCGACGGAAGATCCTTGAACAGGTACGAGCCGTCGGACTTCGTGCGCAATGGCTTGACCGGTCGGCCGTACACGTCGGTCACCGGATCACCGTCGATCGTTCGCAGGGTCAGTCTGAAACCACCAAGCCCCTTGTCGGCCTTGCTTTGAATGCCGTCGCCGTTGGTGTCGCGCCACACGCGGTTACCCAATGAGACGCTCGGCTTGTAGAAGCCGAAGTCGAGTGTCGGGTCGCGATCGCCGTCGGCGGTCATGTTGCGCGACGTGGCAGAACCCGTCGACGAGTCCTTCGCAACGTTCTTGCCCGCCGTGGCCTTGGTGGCGGTCGCACCTGCGAGCGGAACCACGGTCACCTTGTACTGGCCTGGCGGCAGGTTGTCGAAGCTGTACTTGCCGTTCGCATCGGTCGTCGTCGTGGTGATGGCTTTGCCGTTCACATCGGTGACGGGCGAACCGTCCGCCTTCGTGATCGACAAGGTGACGCCCGCAATCGGTGTCTCACCCTTGTCCTGGATGCCGTCACGGTCGAGGTCCCACCACACGTAGTCACCGACCGAAACCTTCGGACCGTTGAAGATCACGCCTGCGTCGATCGTCGGATTCACGAACCGCGCCAATGTCGCCGAATCGGTGTCGGCCACGGTGTCACCGGATGCCGAGGCACCGATGGTGAATACCGGAGTGATACCCGTCGCGGTGTCGGGGTTCGAGTCGAGTGCCGACGTTCCGTCGCCCTTCTTCGTGAAGGTGTAGTTCGCCGGCAACGTGAACTTCGCGTAGTAGCTACCTGCCGTGAGGTTGTCGATGAAGTAGTACCCCTTCGCATCGGTCGTCGCCGTCGCGGCCTTGCCTGCGAGATCGAGCGCGGGCGTACCGTCAGGATTGAAGAGCGTCACAACTACTCCCGCTAGGGGCTGTTCGTCCGCATCCTGCAAGCCGTCCTTGTCGGCATCGACCCACGTGTAGTTACCCATACCTACCGGGGTGGTGGTTGCGTAGAACCCCACGTCGAACGTGTGGTCGTTCACGCCCGGCAGCAACTTGTAGGTCGTGATCTGCGGATATTCCGACACCGTGCTTGCATCAGAGTCGATCGAGTCGTCGAGGCCCGACGCCGTGTCGGTCGCGTCCTTCGTTGTCAACAAATAGCCGGACAACGGACCGCCCGCGGCGTAGTCGGCCGGGTTGTCGAAACGAATCACGTAGGCAGAACCAGCGGCAATGCCACCGCCCACGTTGTTGCCGTCACCCGCCGCAGCCTCGGTGACGTTCGACGAGAAGTAGTACTCGCCGTTTTCATCGGTGATCGCGGTCCCCAACAGGGTCGTTCCCGTCGCGTCATAGACGCGCACCGTCACGCCTTTCACCGGCGTTTCACCCGGATCCTGGATTCCGTCCTTGTCGGTGTCGATCCACACCCAGTTGCCGATCTGCACCGGCGCCATGTTGCACAACACTTCGAGGTCACCCATGCCTGATGATTTGCCGAAGTTGGATCCAAAGTACTGGTTGCCTGGATCGGCAATGGGCATTCGAGCCCCTGTGACTTCGGCGTAACCCTGCAGGACCGTGTGGTAGACGTTCGTGGCATTTTTCGAAAATGTGCCGTCCGAACTCTTGTACCAGCGAACGCCGCCCCGGTAGAACTGCCAACCTGGGTCCATTGCCGTCACGAGGACTTCTTGTGCTCCCGAAGGCGGCCACACCGCAACCGCACCTTGAGAGTTTTCCTAGTGGCTCGAAGGCGCATACGACTCGTCTACCCGGTCGTCGAAGAACTCACGATAGGAACTGGCGGCATTGAGCCCCGAGTATGTGCGTGCCGTACCGGTGGACGTACGCGTACCGCAGGTTCCGTCGGATTCCTGTGCAAATACCGGGGTGGAAAGCGTTCCCGTGTTGCACAGCAACAAGGTGTCGCCCCGCGTGGTTCCACTAATCCAACGAAGGCTTCCACCCGGGTTGTTCGCCGTGACGCCCGTGTCGGTTGGATCAAGGTTCTGGTTGCCGAGCTGGCGCGACAAACGATCCGAGATACCGGCGATGATCGAGCCGTCGGCAAGCACGTCGATGCCCATGATGAGGGGTTGGGAGAAGTAGAACGCCTTGTCGCTGAGACCATTGGCAGCGGCATGAGTCTTGATCGCGGAGAAGCTGTCGGTCCAGGCTTTCCAGCGCGCAGCCTCACACTTCTTGTCTTTGCTTTGGTTTGTGTCGGTCAGGTCCGCCACGATCTTGCAGCTTTCTTCTTCGCCTGCGCGGTCGTAACCGAAGTTGATCGTGGTCACACTCGACCACGTACCGGCCGTCGAGATCTTCCTGATGTAGCCGAGTCCGGGTCGACGCGTGCCCGAGAATGATGCAGCGTTGGCTGTCTCATTCGAGCACACGACGCCCACGAGAATGCCGTCCGATACGACCTTCAGTCCGAATGGACGCGCGTCGTTTGCATTCGCACAACCCGGATCAGTGATGGCGACGCTGGTGGGCGTGCCGAGTGTCGGCGCAGCGACCGTTCCCCCGACCGGGAACGTGTAGAGCTTGCGCTCGTAGAGGTTCACCACGTACAGCTGTGCCCCGTCGGCCGAGAACTCGATGTCACCGATACCCACCTTGCCGACTCCGGCAAAAGATTGTGCATCGAGTGAAAGACTGACATCGTCACGGAACCCGCGCGCCGCGTCGGTGAACTGTGTGTTGTCGGCGCTGAGTGTCATGTACTGCGCCAGGTCGAAGCTGGTCACCAGGCCGGTCAGCGGGTGCGAAACGTAGAGACCGCCGATGCCCTTCGGACCGAACGCCGAATGACGACGCAAGAACGCCGATGCCCACACCAAACCGGTACTTGCCTGCGAGGCAAGGCCCCATGTTGCACCGACCGTTTGGTTGTCGACGATCTTGGTGAAGTCCGCACGACCGGTCCATGTCGTGTAGGCGATCGCCGCGTTCTCGGCGACGTTGTTGTTGGCCGATGTGGTCGTTGCCTTACCCGGACTCTGGCAGTTGGTGGCGACCATCGGGTCGACCACGTTGTCGGCGCAATAGTTACCCGGGATGAGCACGCCGTAGTCGACCGCCGTCGCGGGAACGGTGACGAACTGGATGCTGGTACCGCTGTCGGTGCCGGCGAACGACGACTGATACCCGTTGGGCGTTGCGAATTCGATGCGCACCTGTGTCGATGCAGAGTTGGCCACCGTCAGCGAGTACGTACCGTCCGATCCGGTTGTTGCAGTACCGACCGCCGTGCCGGCCGAGTCGTACGCCTTCACCTCGACCGACGCGACACCGCCTTCGCCCGTGTCGATTGCACCGTCGGAGTCTTTGTCGAGAAAAACCTTGCCCGTGACAGTGCCATTGGTGGCGGCGTTGACGGCACCACCCGAACCAGCGAGGCCCACGACGGCGGTGCCTGCCACGACGAGCATCGATGCCGTGGCATAGCGAGCGAGGAACTGACGTGTACGCATGTCCCGCAAGGTACGAACCTCATGGGCCGGCCGACGCGAATTTCGGCAACCAGAAAAAAGAAAGAAGTTCGTTTACTTTCCGCGTCGACCGCCTGTCGCGGTCACCACACCGCGCTAGCCGCGAGCCCCCTCTTCCTCGTCATCGCGTGTGCGTGCGACGTAGCGCCGACGACGGCCGCGGATGATCCATCCGACGATGAATCCGAGCAGCAGACACAACGCCATCATCACGATCACAACGGTCCACGAAGCACCCTCGGTGACGACGCGCGTCACGACAACCGTGTCGGTGGTTGTCGAGTCGCCGCCTGGCACGGTCGATGTCGGGGTCGAAGAGGCGTCCGATCCGTCGCCGGAGTCGGATTCACTCCCTTCGTCCTTCCCACCCGAGGCGTCACCGCCGGTCGCAGCACCGTCAGAGGTTTCATCGGTCGGCTTGTCGCCGCCCGAGTCTGCTCCGGTCGAACCAGAATCTTCCGAATCAGTGTCGCCGGAATCTGTGTCGCCTGAACCGGTGTCATTTGTATCTGTGTCACCGGATTGCTTCGCCTTGATCGTGAAGCGAACGGTCTTCGTGACGGCCTTGCCGTCGGTGCCGACAGCCCTCAGAGTGAGCATGTAGCGGCCCGCGGGCAAGTCGGATGCAAAGTCGAGGTTTGCGGCGAACTTGCCGAACTTGTTCGCACGTGTCGACAGAACCGTGTCGCCACCCTTGCCTGCGAGTTCACCGGTCAGTGCCTCGAGGGTCACCGTGACCTTCGACCTCGCCTTCACGAACGAACCAGCGACGCGCGCGGCAGAGCCGTCGGCAGCGCGGGTCGCCGTCATGTCGAGGCTGACCGACAACTTCGGTTGGATCACGGGGGCGGGGACGATGGGCTTCGGTTCGGGCGTCGGAGCAGGCGCAGGCACGACCGGTTCGGGCGTGATCGCCTGCTTTTCGACTTCCTTCGTCGCCACAGTGACGGTCACGGACTCACCCGGGATCGTGCCGTTCAGCGGTGTGATCCGATACGTGTACGTCGTGCCAGCATCGAGCGGCATGTCGGTGTAGGTCGTCTTGTCGGTCACGACCAGTTCGACCCACGTGCGTCCGCCATCGGTCGACCGCTCGATCCTGTAGGTGAACGAGCCGTCGGCCGGAGTCGTCGGCTTGTCCCAGTTCAGCGTGATCGACTTCGAGTCGGCAACCGACGAGGGGCTTCCCGGAGCCGACGGTGCTGTTCCCGTCGTCACGACGGTCGACGTCCAGTCGCTTTGACCGACCACCGAGTACGCCGCGACGCGGAACTTGTAGGTCCGGCCCGCGGTGAGACCCGTGACCTGCAGTGACGTCGAGCCGTTCAGGCCCGCATCATCGACGACCATGAAACGGACGGCACCGTATGGCGTGACGCGGACCGAGGTCGAGAAGACGACCGGAGCAGACGCCTGTTGGACGTCGGCATCGAACACATTCGGGCCCAGCTGCGCGGTGTCGAGCCACGTGACGCCACCATCAGCGGAGGTTTGCACCTTGTAGCCGACGACGGCTGCGCCGCCGTCGTCAGTTGGCGGGGTCCACTGCAGGGCAGCGACGGAGTCCTCGGAGAGAATCGCTTCGACCGAACGCGGTGCAACCGGCGGTGCAACAGGCGACGAGGTGACCCACGCCGAGGCAGCACCGGTTCCGGCTGCGTTCAGCGCGGCGACGCGGAAGACGTAGGCAAAGCCGTTCGTCAGGCCGGTCACAGCGAACGACAGCGTCGAGGCCGACACCGTGGTCACGTTGGTCCAGGTACGTCCACCCGTCGACGACGACTGAACGAGGTAACCGGTGATCGTCGCGCCACCGTCGTTGGTCGGTGCGTTCCAACCAAGCGTCACGCGCCTGTCGCCGGCCGTCGGAACGACGTTGAGTGGTGCCGACGCAGTCGTGCGCGGAACCACATTGACCGTCGAGGAGACGACCGCGCCCGACGTCTCGATGGTGTTGACGTCGGCAACCGCCGCGTTCACAGCGAATACGCGGAACCAGTAACGAGTTCCGTTTGTGAGGCCCGCGATCGTCGTCGAGTTCGACGTCGGATTGTCGGCGAGGGTCCAGTTCACGTTGTCGGTGGACTGTTGAACGACGTACGACGTGATTGTTGCTCCCCCGTTCGACGTGGGCACGATCCACGTGAGAACCGCCTGCGTGTCTGCGGGTGCGACGACGACCGAGCGCGGTGCGCCCGGCGTCGTGTACGGCGCCGCGGTGACGAACGTCGAGGCCGCACCCGTTCCGATCGCGTTGATGGCGCGAACACGGAACGAGTACGACACACCGTTGACGAGGCCCGTGAATGTCGTCGCAGCAGACGAGACCGTACGAACAACGCTCCACGTGAGGCCACCGTCGATCGTGCGTTCGACCGAGTAGCCGGTGATGTTCGACCCACCGGTGTCGATCGGCGCCGACCACGAGAGACCGAGTGATCCGTTACCCGGCGTCGCCGTGAGGCTCGTCGGGGCCGCAGCAGCGGCGCTCGGAATGACCGCCGTCGCCGTTGCGTTCGGGCTCTCACCCGCCGCGTTGACGGCACGAACGCGGAAGCGGTACGAGTTGCCGTTGGCGAGACCCGTCACGGTTGCCTCGAGTGCCGACGTGCGCAGGCTCTCGGTCCAGTTCGTTCCATCCGTCGACTCCTCGACGATGTAGGCCGACACGGCGGCACCTCCACTGCTCGCCGGCGCAGCCCACGTGAGGGTGACGAACTGATCGCCACCGACACGGACCAGTGACAACGGTGCAGATGGCGTCGTTGCCGGCGTGACGATCACCGACTCGGTGAACGCACCGGTTCCCGCTCCGTTGTTCGCAGCGACGCGGAACGTCTGTGCCGTGCCGTTCGACAGACCAGTCACCGAGTACGGCGACGACGTCGCGTTGGCAACGAAGGTCCAGACGCCCGAGACGAGGCGTTCGACGCGGTACGACGAGACCGCTGCACCACCCGTGTTGCCAGGTGCCACCCAGGCCAGTGTGGCGCCACCGTTGGTGGCGCTCGCGGTGAACGACGTCGGCGCAGCGGCGACGGATGTCGGCGTGGTCGTGACGACGTTCGAGGCCGGCGCACCCGAGGTCGCGACGGTCGCGATGTTCGTGACCGCCGCATTGACCGCGAACACGCGGAACCAGTACTGCGTGCCGTTGGTGAGACCCGTGATGATGGCCGACGTCGCCGTCGGGTTCGCCACGTTGGTGAACGTCATGTTGTCGGTCGAGCGCTGCACGACGTAGGACGTGATTGTCGAGCCGTTGGCTACGGCGGCGTTCCACGAGAGGCTCACCTGCGAGTCACCCGGGGCCGGAGCCGCGACAACGACCGCGCCCGGCGTCGTGAACGGCGTCGAGGTCGCGGTTGTCGATGCCGCACCGCTGCCCGCCGAGTTCGATGCCCGCACGCGGAAGGAGTAGGCGTTGCCGTTGGTGAGACCCGTGATCGTCGCCGAGGTACCCGAGACAGTCGTCGCCGTGACCCAGTTGAGACCACCGTCGTCCGACTGTTCGACGACGTAACCCGTGAGGGTGGTTCCACCGGTGTCGGCTGGAGCCGTCCACGACAAACCAACCTGCGTCGACGCCGGTGTCGCAACGAGAGCGGTCGGCGCGGAAGCCTTCGCTCCCGGTTGGTGGGTCGTCGCTGTGGTGACCGGTGCACCGGCGCCGGCGCCGTTGATCGCGTAGACGCGGAACGAGTACGAGGTGCCGTTTGTCAGACCCGTCACCGTTGCGGTAAGGGCGGTGGTGCGCAGTGATTCTGTCCAAGAGGTTCCGTTGGTCGATTGCTCGACGACATAGGTCGTGATTGCAGAACCGCCGCTTGCGGCCGGTGCGGCCCACGTGAGTGTGACGAAGCGATCACCCGGAGCCGCATTGAGCGACGTCGGTGCCGTCGGCGTCGTTGCCGGCGTCACGACGACGGGCTCGGTTGCGGCACCGATTCCCGCGGCCGTCACCGCAGAGACGCGGTACTGGTGGGCCGTGCCGTTCTGCAGCGACGTGACGTTGTACGACGTGGTCGCACTGCGGGCGATCTCGCTCCATGCACCGGACACGAACGTCTCGATGCGGTACTCGATGATTGCAGCACCACCATTCGTGGACG
Source organism: Ilumatobacteraceae bacterium (assembly GCA_040401695.1). Lineage (GTDB taxonomy): Bacteria > Actinomycetota > Acidimicrobiia > Acidimicrobiales > Ilumatobacteraceae > F1-20-MAGs119. The sequence goes on along the minus strand of JBBANY010000025.1, from coordinate 19,910 downwards.
GTGCGGTCCACGACAGCGAAGCGGCGGTGTTCGCCGCCGTCGCCGTCAGCGACTGCGGCGCAGTGGCAAGACCGCGTGGCACCGTCGGCCCCGCGGTGGCAACCGCACCCGGGCCCGCAGCGTTGACGGCAGTCACGCGCACGCGGACGTTCGTCCCGTTGGACAGACCGGTGATGACGGCGGTCGTTCCAGTGACGACGATGTCGCTCGAGTAGGCACCGCCGTCGACATTGTACGAAACGCGGTACTCGGTGATCGCTGCGCCGTTGTCGGCGGGAGCCGACCACGATGCGACGACCTGGCCGTCACCGGCGAGCAACGACAATCCCGTCGGCGCGGCCGCTGCAGCGAATGGCGTCGCGATGACGGGCGACGATGCGACGCCGTCGCCGGCTGCCGTCACCGCGTACACGCGGAACACGTACTTCGTGCCGTTCGTGAGACCCGTCCACGTCGAGGTCGTACCGGTCGTCGTGGCGGTCTGCGCCCATGTGCTTCCACTGTCGGTCGACATTTGCACCACGTAGTTGACGAGGCTCGAACCGCCGAGGTTCGACGGTGCGGTCCAGGTGATGATCGCCTGCGTGTTGCCCGCCGTAGCGACGACATTTTGCGGTGCGGTCGCCGGTTGGTTCGGGGTGGCGTTTGCAGTGCTGCTCGCGCTGCCCGTGCCACCGCCGTTGATTGCGCTGACGCGGAAGAACACCTGCGTGCCGTTGGCGAGACTCGGAACCGTGTAGGCGGTGATCGCACTGCCCGTGTTCGCAGAAACTGTCGACCAGTCACCCGTTCCGGTGGGCGACCGCTCGATCTTGTAACCCACGATCGGCGAACCGCCGAGCGAGGCCGGAGCCGACCACGCGAGTGCCACCTGACCGTTGCCCGGGGTCGCGGTGAGTCCCGTCGGGATTCCGGGAACCGCGCCGATGCTGGCCGCACCCGACGCGGTTGCATACACACCCGTCCCGCGGGCGTTGACCGCCGCGACGCGGAAGTCGTGCGTGACGCCGTTGGTGAGACCCGTGACGACGCGCGTCAACGCTGCCGTACAAGAGGGCTGACCCGTCACTCCACAGATCTGGTCCCATGTGCTGGTTCCGGCGTTCCACTGCTCGACGACGTAGTGCGTCGTCGGCAGTCCACCGTTGCTGACGGGGGCGAGCCACGACAACGAGACGAAGCCGTCACCGGTCGCGATCGCGAGGTTGGTCGGCGCGGTTGCAACCGTTGCCGGTGTTGCGGCCACGAGCGAGCCGTAGATGCCCGTACCCACCGCGTTCGTCGCGCTGACGCGGAACGCGTAGGTCGTGCCGTTCGTCAGGCCGGTCGCGACGTACGTCGTCGCAGCGTTCGCCGCCTCGATCGTCGTCCACGAGACGCCGCCATTCGCCGACATCTCGACCTTGTACGACTGCACCGCCGAACCGTTTCCGGCTGGTGCGGTCCACGACAGCGACACCTGCGCATCGCCCGCCGTCGCGGTCAGTCCACTCGGCGAATTCGGCAGTTCAGCGGGGGTCACCGCGACGGACCAGGCCGAGTCGACGCCCGCTCCGTTCGCGTTCACCGCAACGACGACGAACTCGTACGCCGTGCCGTTCGTGAGACCCGACACCGTCGCGGCGGTTCTCGGCGCCGCGACGTTGACGGTTCCGAGTTCGGTGCCCGTACCGGCAACGCGGTAGCGGACCTGGTACGAAGCAATGCCGCTGCCACCGTCACTCGACGGGGCCGACCACGTCACGGTCACCCGCTCGGGTCCGGGCACACCGACAACCGTGGTCGGACCACCCGGTGCTCCCGAGGGAATCGCCGCGATCGCGGCAGACACCATGCCCGAGCCATCCGAAGTGAGAGCACGAAGACGCAAGAAGTACGTCGTGCCGTTCGTCAGGCTGCCGACAGTGCGGGTCGTTGCGATGTTGCCGGTGTTTCCGACCACATCGATCAAACCCGAGCGATCGTCGGCGAGGCGTTCGATCCAGTAGCCGGTGATCGTTGCGCCGTTGGTCGTCGACGGCGCATTCCACGACAACGCAACGCTGCCGTTGGAACCGGTGGCCGACACCCACGTGGGGGCACCAGGCTGATTGAGGATGGTCGCAGCCGCATTCGGCATCGCAGGGGCAGAGGGCGCGCTTGCCGACGACGTGCCTGCGCGGTTCACCGCGCTGACGCGGAATTGATAGCTCGCTCCGTTCGTCAACCCCATGACCGCATAGCCGGTGGCAGGGTTGGTCGTGGTGGTGACGGTCGTCCAACCGCTACCCGAGTTCTGCTCGACGAGATAACCGGTGATCGGCGTACCGCCGATGTTGGACGGTGCGGTCCATTCCAGGAGAACGTAGGAATCACCCGGTGTCGCCGAGAGGCCCGTCGGACTTGCCGTTGCGGCAACCGGTACGACGTCGTGGGTGCTGCTGAACGGACTGTCGCCGACGCCGTTGACCGCGACGACACGCACGGAAACCGGAACACCGTTCGTGAGATTCGACAAAGTGTAGGTGGTCGTCGCCGCGCCAACGGTGGCAACCGTCGACCACGCTGCCCCGGCGATGCTGCGCTGAACCTTGAAGCCGGTGATCGCGGAGCCGTTGCTCGACCCGGCCGACCACACCACGCTGACGCTCGAATCGTTTGCGAAGGTCGAGGTGATCGTCGGCGCAGCCGGGCGGCCCGCCGGGGTCACCGACGACGAGGTCTGCAGTGCCGCGCCGGTTCCCGACGCATTGACCGCCGAGACGCGGAAGTCGTACGCCGTGCCGTTCGTGAGACCGGTGACGACGAACGACAACGCTGCCGAACAGGCCGGCTGACCCGACTGTCCACACAACGCCAACCACGACGTCGACGCCGCGTCGTAGCGTTCGATCAGGTAGTTCAACACCGGCGATCCGCCCGTCGAGGCGGGTGCGGTCCATGTGAGAGTGACCTCGGTGTCGCCCGCAGCGGCCGACACCGATTGCGGTGCGGTCGGTGCCGCGGCAGGGATGCCTGCCACCGGGGCCGTGAACGGACTGTTTCCAATGGCGTTCGTCGACGCAACGCGGAACAGGTACGACGTGCCGTTGACGAGACCCGTCACGACCTGCGAGGTTCCGACGACGCCCGATGCGACCGTCGACCACGAGACGCCGTCAACCGAGCGTTCGATGCGGTAACCGGTGAGAGCACTGCCGCCATTCGCCGACGTGGGCGTTGCCGTCCACGTCACGGTGACCTGCCCCGACGCCGGCGTCGCGGTCACGTTGGTCGGCGCGGCAGGCGTCGTTGCGGGCGTCGCGCCGGCCGACTCGGCCGAGGCCGCACCCGTACCGACGGCATTGATCGCACTCACACGGAACTTGTAGGTGGTGCCGTTGACCAACGGCGACACCGTGTAGCCCGCCACCGGTGAACCGGTTGAAGAGACAGCGGTCGTCCATCCACCCGATGCGGTCCACTGCTCGATCTTGTACGACGTGATCGCACTGCCACCGTTCGACAACGGTGCCGACCACGACAACACGACTGCGGAGTCGGCCGCGGTGACGTTCACTCCCCCTGTGGTGCCGGGCGCACCGGCCGGCAGAACCGACTGCGCCAAACCTGCGGCTCCGGTTGATGCGGCGTTGATCGCACTGACGCGGAACTGATACGCCTGACCGTTCGTGAGACCCGTCGCGGTGTAAGTCGTCGCGGTCGAAGCAGAGTTCGACACGATGGTCGACCACGACGAGCCCTGGAACTGCTCGATCATGTAACCCGTGATGGCCGACCCACCGTTCGACGACGGAGCGGACCACGTCAACAACGCGGTCGTGTCTCCCGGCGTGACCAACAAGGTGCCAGGCACGCCCGGTGCGCCGACGGCAGTGACATCACTGCTTTCGGTCGTTGGTCCGGTGCCCGCGGAGTTGATCGCGCTGATACGGAACTTGTACGTCGTGCCGTTCGAAAGACCCGTCGCCGTGTAGCGCGTGAGACCGTTGCCTGTATTCGCCACGAGCAGTGTCCACGACGAACCGTCGAGGCGCTCGATCCGGTAGCCCGTGACAGACGCGCCGTTCGAATTGGTCGGCGGTGTCCACGACACGAGAACCTGAGCGTCGCCCGCGGTCACACTGACCGAAGCGGGGGCGTCGGGTGCGCTGAATGGCGTCGCAGAGGCGACCGAACTTGCCGAACCGACGCCGGCTGCGTTGATACCCGAAACGCGGAATGAATAGGCCTGGCCGTTGCTGAGGCTCGTCGCGGTGTAGGTGGTCGCAGTCGAGCCGGTGTTGGCCGCAAGGTCGGCCCAGTTCGAGCCACCGTCGATGCTGATCTCCAACTTGTAGGCGGTGATCGGTGAACCACCGTTGCTGGCGGGTGCGGTCCAGGAAAGTGCCACTTGGCCGGCCGTTGCCGTTGCCGTCAGGCCCGTCGGGGCCGGTGCGGCAATGAAGGGCGTTGCCACGACGTTGGCACTCGGTGTTCCTGCGCCAGCGGCGTTCACCGCGCTCACACGGAAGGTGTACGACGTGCCGTTCGCAAGGCCCGTCATGTTGTACGTCGTCGAGGTCGACGACGTGTTCGCGACGACCGTCGTCCACGGGGCGCCGCCCGTGGTGCTGCTCTCGACGCGGTAGCCGACGATGATTCCGCCACCGTCGCTCGACGGTGCACCCCAGTTCAGCGTGACGCTGCCGTTGCCCGTGACTGCCGTCAGCGACTGTGGCTGGCCGGGAGTCGTGAACGGCGTCGCTGCTGCGGGTGAACTGACCGCTCCGACACCGTTTGCGTTGATCGCCGCGACACGGAAGGTGTAGGCGGTCGAGTTCGTGAGTCCGGTTGCGGTGTACGAAGTCGTGGTTGAGCCGGTGTCGGCGACGATCGTCGTCCACGTGGCACCGCCGTCGCCGCTGCGCTCGACGGTGTAACCGGTGATGGCTCCACCGCCGTCACTCGACGGCGCGGTCCACGTCAACGACACCTGAGTGGAGCCGGGTGTCGCCACGAGCGAACGCACAGCAGTCGCCGTACCCGACGGCGTCGCGCTCGCGGAACTGGATGCCGACCCTTCGCCTGCGACGTTGATCGCTGTCACGCGGTACGAGTAGGTCGTACCGTTGCTGAGACCGCTGACGACGTACACGGTCGATGCCGAGTTCGTGTTGGCGACAACAGTCGTCCAACCCGATCCGTCGTTCTGTTCGATCTTGTAGCCCGTGATGTTGCGGCCGCCGTCGCTCGTCGGCGTGCTCCACAGCAACACCGACTGGCCGGGAGCCGCGATGACCGACAGCGCGGTCGGGGTTCCGGGCACCGTGAACGGTGTCGCGGTGACGGGGGCCGATGCGATACCGGCACCACTCAGGTTCACCGCGCTCACACGGAACGCATAGGTCGTGGCGTTGCTGAGACCCGTGTTCGTGTAGGTCGTGGCGGTCACGGAGGTCGACACCGTCGTCCAGTTGACGCCGCCGTCGGCACTGCGCTCGATTACGTACGACGAGATCGTGCTGCCGTCGGTGATCACCGGGGCGGTCCACGAAAGAGCCACCTGTCCCGCGGATGCGGTTGCAGTGAGCGATGTCGGTGCGGACGGCAGGCCGACGGCCGTCGCCGTGGCGACTGTGCTGTAGGCACCGAAGCCACCGCTGATCACGGCAGCAACGCGGAAGGAGTTGTTGATTCCTGCGGCGACGTTGCCGACGACGTAGGACGTCGACGTTGACCCGGTGTTCGTCGAGACGACGGTCCACGACGACCCGCCATTCGTGCTGCGCTCGATGCGGTAGCCGACGATCGTGCCGCCGCCGGTGCTCGCCGGAGCACTCCATGACAGCGACACCTCGTTCGTGCCACCCGTTGCAGTGAGGTTCGTCGGTGCCGACGGCGCCGCGTACGGCGAATCGACTGCGGTGTTGCTGAAGACACCACGTCCGGCTGCGTTGATCGCACTGACACGGAATGCGTACGACGTTCCGTTCGTGAGACCGGTCGCCGTGTAGCCGGTTGCCGGTGCATTGATCGTCTCAAGGTCTGCGAACGTCGCCCCACCGTCGGTCGAGATCTGGATCACATAACCGGTGATCGCCGACCCGCCGGTCGATGCCGGCGCAACCCATGCGAGAACGATCTGGCCGTCACTTGCGGAAGTGGTGAGCGGCAAGGGTGCGGACGACAGACCGAACGGCACCGCCGACACCACGGTCGAATCCGCTCCGGGGCCTTCGGCGATGAGTGCGGTGACGCGGAAGTCGTACGACGTACCGTTCGTGAGACCGACCACGTTGTACGTGGTGAGACTCGATCCGGTGTTCGCTGCGACGGTGGTCCACGAGCCGCCACCCGTGCGGCTCTGCACGCGGTAGCCAACGATCGATGTCGCGGCCACGTTGGTCGGGGCGGTCCACGACAACGAGACAGACGTGTCCCCTGCGACCGCGGCGACATCCGTCGGGGCGTTCGGAGCCAGGTACGGCGCCGCGGCGACGGGCGAAGTCCAGACGCCGCTACCGGCGATGTTCGTCGCCGAAACACGGAACGCATAGGTCGATCCGTTCGCGAGACCCGTCGCGGTGTACGTCGTTGCATTCAAGGCCGAGGCAAGGGTCGTCCACGTGGCGCCGCCGTCATCGGAGACCTGGACGGTGTAGCCGGTGACCGCGCTGCCGCCGTTCGACGCCGGTGCGGCCCACGTGAGCACAACCTGTGCGGTTCCCGCGGCTGCAACGAACGACGTCGGCACGGCCGGAACCGTGAACGGTGTCGCCGTTTCCGTCGCGCTTGCCGCGCCCGCACCGACGATGTTCAGCGCGCTCACGCGGAACTCGTATGCCGTCGCGTTCACGAGGCCCGTGATCGTGTGGATGGTCGCGGTTGTCTGCGTGTCGGCGACAGCCGTCGTCCACGAGCCGGTACCGATGCGGCGTTCGATGCGGTAACCGGTGATTCCCGCGCCACCGTTCGATGCGGGTGCCGTCCAGCGCAAAGTGACCTGGCTGTCCCCTGCCACTGCAGCGAGCGCCGTCGGAGCACCGGGCACGGTGCGCGGAACGATGGACACGTAGTTCGAATACGTGCCCGCCGCAACGCCACCGACGAGAACCTGGATGCGGAAGAAGTACAACGTGCCGTTCGCGAGGCCGGACGCGGTGCCCGACAGGTCGGACGCGCCCGGGTTCGTCATCGCAGAGCTCCACGAGGTGCCGTCGGTCGATCGTTCGACCACGTAGCCCGAGGCGGTGACGTCGGTCGGCGCCGACCAGGTGAGGTTCACCGCGCCGTCGGCGGCGGTACCACCGAGCACCACCGTCGAGGTGACGAGGGGCGTACCGTCGTCGGGGTCGCTTGCCGCACCAACTCCGGCTGCGTTGATTGCAGAGACGCGGAAGTCGTAACGCTGGCCATCGCTCAGACCCGGAACGACGGCGTACGGCGCTGCGGTTGTGACGACACCGTCGACGACCACCCACGGGTCGGCGTCGACGGTGTTGCCGTTGGCATCGACCTGGGTCGAACCGGTGTCGATGCTCATCTCGATGCGGTAGCCGGTGATCGGCGCCCCGCCGGTGTCGGCGGGTGGCGTCCACGACAGAACGACCGAGCCACTGCCACCGACCGCACTGAGCAGGGTCGGTCGCGACGGCTTGGCTGCGGGCACCGCGGCGACGCCCGCGCTGGGTGCACCCGCACCCGCGACGTTCGACGCAATCACGCGGTACAGGTAGGTCGTTCCGTTGGTGAGACCCGTGTCGACGTGGCGCGTGGCCGACGATGCGAGTCCGGTCGCGACGGCGACCCAGTTGACTCCCCCGTCGGTCGAGCGCTGCACGGCGTACGAAGTGATGTCGGACCCACCGTTCGAAGCGGGCGCGGTCCAATCAATCGTCACCGTGGTGGAGCCGATTGTTGTGGTCACGTTCCGTGGCGCCGAGGGCGTGGTGCGCGGTGTCGCACCCGTCGTGCCCGAGACCTCGCCCGGCCCCGCCGCGTTGATCGCCGACACCCGGAAGGAATACTGCGTGCCGTTGACGAGGTTCGCAACGACGGCATTCGTTCCCGAGTTGCCCGTGTTCGCGATCGCGATGCCCCACGTGTCGCCTCCGTCGGTCGACGACTCGATGCGGTAGCCCGAGATCGGCGAACCATTGCTCGAAGCCGGAGCGGTCCACGACAACAACACCGAGGCGTCCTGGCCGACGCCCGACAACGCCGTCGGTGCATCGGGAGCCTTGTACGCCACCGCGCTGATCGAAGCGGTCGGGCTGCCCCAGCCGCCGATGTTGTACGCGCTGACGCGAACGAGGATCGCAACTCCGTTCGTGAGACCGGTGATCGTGGCAGATGTTGCACCCTCCGTCGATGCGACGGTTGTCGTCCAAGAAGCGCCACCGTCCGTCGACGTTTCGACCTGGTAGTCGGTGATCGTTGCGCCACCGTTGGACGCCGGAGCCGACCACGTGAGGCCGACTTCGCCGTCACGCGGCGAGAGGACGACCGACTGCGGCGCACTCGGTGCGGTGTACGGCGTGACCTCGACGGGCGATGCAAAGACGCCGTTCGTACCGGAGGTGACGACCGCGACGCGGAAGTAGTACCGCGTGCCGTTCGTCAGACCCGATTGCAGCGACGTCGGCGCCGTCGAGAGCGTGTTCGCCGTGATGACGGTCCACGAGACGTTGTTCGTCGAGCGCTCGATGCGGTAGCCGATGATCGGCAGACCACCGGTCTCCGACGGAGCGGTCCATGTCAACAGCGCCTGGCCGTTGCCGGGGCTCGCGGCAAGGTTCGTCACCGCTGCAGGCGGTGCGACCGGAAGCGCACTCGCCGTGTTCGACTTGACGCCTTCGCCGGCCGCGGTGACCGCCGACACCCGGAAGAAGACCTGAACTCCGTTGTCGAGGCCCGTCACCGTGTACGACGTGGCCGACGAATTGGTGTTTGCGACCGAATCACTCCACGTCGTGCCACCGTCGACGCTCTGCTCGATGCGGTAACCGACGAGCGTGCTGTTGCCCAGCGACGACGGAGCCGTCCACGACAGACCGACCTGACCGCTCGACGCGGTCGTTGTCAGTGCCGTCGGCGCGGCAGCGAGACCGAACGGAGTCGATTGCACCACCGTGCTCGCCGCACCCGGACCGGCCGACGTGAGCGCGGTGACGCGGAAGCCGTACATCTGGCCCGCGGTGAGTCGAGTGACGGTGAAGGACGGATTCGACGAGTAGGTGTTCGCCGTTGCAACGAGGAAGTCGCCCGTGTTGTTCGGGCGATATTCGATGCGGTATCCGGTGATCGGATAGCCACCTGCGGTTGCAGGCGGGGTCCACGACAAGGCGACTCGCAGCAGACCGCCGACGGCGGTCAACGACGTGGGCGCGGCCAGCGTGATGACCGGTGTGTCGGCAAGGATCGACGGTGTCGGAATTCCGGTACCCGCCGAGAGAACCGGCGTCACGCGGAAGGTGTACGTGGTACCCGTGGTGAGACCCGTGATCGTGTGCGTCAGCAAGGTCGTCGTCGTGCCCGACGGTGCCCCGCTCACCGCGGTTGCCGGCGTGTACGCGCCACCCGAACCGCAGTTCGCCGAGCAGTACTCGACGAGATAGCCGGAGATCGTGTTGCCCACGGTCGGCACCGGCGCCAACCAGTTGAGCAGCATCGAGGTGGCCGACGGCGTGGAGTTCAGCAATTGAACCGCGATCTGCGCGCTCAACACCGGAGTGCCCGTGACGACGACTGCGGGCCCGACGGTGTTGGACGCGCCGTAGATCGGCCTGACGCGGAAGGTGTACGTCGTGCCGTTCACGAGACCGGTTGCGGTGATGAAGTTGTTCGGCGTCGTGCTGCCGGCCGGCGCGCCGGCCACCGCGGTGAGTGCCGTGTAGGTTCCCGACGTCGTCGTGCACACACCCGTGCAGCGGTCGACCAGGTAGCCGTTCACGGTCTGGCCGGCCGTTGCGGCGAGGATGTCCCACGACAGGTTCACCGACGCGTTGCCGACGACCGCGAGGAAGCCGGTGACCACGTTGGCGGGGCCCGCAGCGATCGACGAACCCGGGCCGTCGCCGACCGGGCTGAACGCGGTGACGCGGTAGGTGAACGACGTACCCGGCAGCAGCGCCGCACTGGAGTCGGTGTAGGTGGTGGCAAGGTTGGTCGTCGACGACACGAGCGTCAGCCACGAAACGCCTCCGTCACCACTGCGCTCGACGCGGTAGCCGGTGAGCGAGAGTCCTCCCGTGTCGGCCGGGGCCGTCCACGACAGGGCCACGTTCCCGGTGCCACCCGTGGCGAGTAGCGAGCGCACCGCCGTCGGTGCGCTCGCCGTCGTATACGGACCGGCCGGCAAGCTGGCCGCGCCAACACCGGCCGAGGTGATAGCAGAGACGCGGAACGAGTAACCCTGCGCGAGCGCCGAGGTGAGCACGCTGTTCAGCGTGTACGAGGTGTTTGTGTTGCCCGTGTCGCCGATCAGCGTCGCCCATGCCGGCGTCGCCGCCGGAAGCTGGTACTCGATCTTGTAGCCGGTGATCGCAAGACCACCGGTGTCGGCCGGCGCGACCCATGACAACGTCATCGCGCCCGAGCTCGACGACACCGACGGTGCGGTGAGGCCGCGTGATGCGATGCCCGATGCCGCATAGTGGGCGGCAACCCGCGCCGACGACAATGCCGAGCCGTACACGGCCACTTCACTGATGCGACCGAGGAACGGGTTGGCGCTGCCGCTGTAGGCGTTGCCCACTGTGAACTCAACGTTCAAAGCCGTGTTCAAAGAACCATTCTGGGTCACGAAAGATTCGGCCTGCAGTTGGCCGTTCACGAAGAGACGCATGCGCCCGGTCGTTACGTCGAAGGTGCCGACGAGATGGGCCCACACACCCGCCTCAAGCACACCGGTCGGAGTCGAGATGAACTGGTTGCCGGTAGCGGTGCCGACGGCGAACGCGACCTGCGAGCCGTAGACCTGGAGAACGTAGTTGCGGTTCAAACCTGCACCACCGCGTTCGGCGACGGACTTCCAGGTTGTGGTGAGGCTGGTCGGATTGATCCACGCCTCCATCGACATCGATCCGACGAGGCGCAAGAGAGTCGTCGGTAGCGTCGAGATGGTGCCCTGGAAGTTCACCGCCGTCGCAGGCACGGCGACGGGATACGTGTTCGTGATCGCCGACGTACCGGCAAAGAGCGCAGAGCCTCCGGTGCCGGGCATCGGTGAATTCGTCGTGCCGCTGAACGTGACGTTCGTCGAACCAACGGTGCCGGCATGGCCGTTGCCGCTTGCGTCCGTGATGGACGTTGCGCCGGAGGCGTTGTCCAAGCGCCACCACAGAACCGGCGTGTCCGCGGTGACCGCCGCGCCATAGTTGTCGGCGTTCGAACCGTTGGCCGTCGTCGACGGCATCGGGCCCGTCGGGGCCTTGGCAAGTGTGAAGGGTACGGCAACCGTTATTGCCGACGTTCCGGCCGACAATGCATTGAGCGCTGTGACACGGAACGTCGTCGACGTGCCGTTCACGAGACCACTGGTACCGGCGAGCACCGTGTAGGTGGTACCCACCTGCGAAGCGACGATCGTCGAGTACGTGCCGCCCGAGTTGCACGACGCGTTGCAGATCTCGATGCGGTAACCCGTGATCGCACTGCCACCCGTGCTGACGGGTGCGGTCCACGACAACGCGACGTTGCCGGTGTTCGCCGCCGTTGCGGTGAGATCGGTGACCACCCCGGGGCCGGTGAACGGCGTCGCGTTGACGACGACGGCCGAGCCCAACTGGTTCGCCGAAGTCGTCGCGGCGGTGACGGGGCGGAGTCGGTAGTAGTAGGTGGTTCCGTTCGTCAGACCCGACACGACGTACGACGTAGCGGTCGGTGCAACGTTCGCCGACACGGTCGTGAAGACGCCGGCGGTTGTCTGCGAAGCAACACAGATGACCGCGCTGCTGGTGCACTGTTCAAGGACATAACCGGTCAAGTCGAGCCCGCCGTTTGAGGCCGGAGCCGTCCACGTGACGGCGACCGAACCGTTTGCCGCCGCGACCGCAACGGTTTGCGGCACCGACGCCGTGGTGAACGGCCGCCCCGACCCGGTTGCGTAGTTCGCCGTACCCGTGGTGGCGTTGATCGCGGAGATGCGGTAGTCGTAGAGCGTGCCGTTCGTCAGACCGGTGTCGGTGTAGGTCAGCGTTGCCGCTGCGATCGTTCCGCCAACCTGCGTCCAGGTGTTCGCTCCTGCGGGCGAGCGTTCCACGCGATACGACGCGATTGCCGTTGCACCGTTCGACACCGGTGCGGCCCATGTGAGCACGTTCTGCGTGCTCGCCGGAGCGACGACGAAGTTCGTCGGAGCGGTCGGTGTGGTCGACGAGGACGGCGTGGCGAGCACGATCGAGACGAGAGCACCCGACACCGGTCGCGCGGTGGCGATGGCGGTGTTCACGTTGGCCGACGTCAGCGCGGTGACGGCGAACGTGTACGTCGTCTGGCCGGCGATCGCACCGAAAGTTGCGGTCGTCAGGTCGCTGGTGGCGACGAGCGTGCAGAACGCGGTCGACGAGGGACACGTCGTCGTGGTGGCGGTGGTCGGCAGACACGTCGTCTGGTTCGCGTTGCAACGCTCGATCCGATAGCCGGTGATCGCGCTTCCGCCGTTGTCGGCGGGTGCGGTCCACGTCAATGTCACGTTGCCCTGTGCGTCGGTGGTCGCCGTGAGATCACGCGGCGCCGACGGTGCAGTCACCGGAACCGCCGTCGCAGTCGACCACGGACCCTGGCCCGCCACGGTCACCGCCGCGACGCGGAAGGTGTAGGAGGTACCGAGCACGAGGCCACCCACCGTCGCAGCTGTCGGTGCGCTCGGGCTGATGTCGGTCCACGTCGATCCGTCGGCAGACCGCTGCACCACATAACGAATGAGCGAGAGTCCACCCAACGAAGCCGGTGCGGCCCACGTCATCGAGACGTTGCCCACCGCGTCGAGCGAGGTCGCAAGCGACGTCGGAGCGGTCGGCAATGCGATCGGTGTCGCACTGGCAGTGGCCGTTGCATTGCCACTGAAGGAGGTGACGGCCGAGACACGGAAGTAGTACGGAGTGCCGTTGGTGAGACCCGTTGCGACGTAGGTGAGGACGAGCCCGGTGTTCGCCTGAATGGTCGTCCACGTCGAGTTGTTCGTGGACCGCTCGACGCGGTAGCCGAGAATCGGCGAACCGCCCGTCGACGCAGGCGTCGACCACGACAATGTCACCGTGGTGTCGCCCGGCGCACCGACCAGGTTGCGCGGTGCCGTTGCCGGACCGACGGGGGTGCCCGTGCCCGTGGCCGCGGTACCGACACCGAAGCCGGTAACCGCCGCGATGCGGTACGTGTAGACGGTTCCGTTGACCACCGACGAGTCGGTGTAGGTGGTGCCGACGACCTCGGGGTTCACGACGGTGAACGTCGTGCCGTCCGTCGAACGCTCGATGCGATAGCTGAGGATCGCGAAGCCACCGTTGCTCGACGGCGCGGTCCACGTGAGAGTCACACGACCGTCACCGGGGCTCGCGTCGAATGCGTTCGGTGCCGAGGCGGGCGCACCGGGCGTCGCTGGCGCAACGGTGAATGCCGAACTGGTGCCCAGACCAAAGAGGGTGAACGCGGCGACGGTGAAGTAGTACGTCGTGCCGTTCGTGAGACCGTTCAAGGTGTAGGTCGTGGCGGTCGAGTTGGTCGAACTGACGACGGTCGAATAGTGGCCCGTCGTGGTGCAGGGGTTGCCTGCCGAGTAGGCGCACTGGCGGATCTGATAGGCGGTGATCGGTGAGCCGCCCGGGTCCGAAGGTGCAGTCCAAGACAGCGTCACCAATGAATTGCCGCTGGTCGCGGTGATTCCCGTTGGTGCTGTTGCCGCTGTCATTGGCGTGGCGGATGCGGCGGCACTCACCACGCCAAGACCGCCTGGGCTGGCGGCCGGTCCCCCGTTTGTGTATGCCGTCACCCTGAAGTAATGGAGCACCCCGTTCGTGAGGTTGCCGACCGTTGCAGAAGTGAGCGTCGTGTCGCTGTCGAACGTCCACGTTGTTCCGTTGACGCTGCGTTCGATGCGGTAGCCGCTGACGGCGAACCCGCCGTTCGAGGCCGGCGCCGACCACGTGAGCGTCACCTGACGGTTGCCACGCGTCGCCACGAGGTTCTGCGGCGACGATGCCTGCGCGAACGGTGTCGTGCATGCGTAGTTGATCGCCGAGGTTCCGCGCGCGTTGGTTGCCGACACGTTCATGCAGAGCGCCGTACCGTTCGTGCGACCCGTCCAGGTGAAGGTGAGCGCAGCCGGTGGTGTCACCGTGCCGAGAACCGTCGTGTTGTTCAGAATCGTGTACGACGTGATCGGATAGCCGCCCGTGTCACTCGGCGCCGACCATGTGAGCGTCGCCTGTCCGTCGCCAGGTGTCGCCACGAGGCTGAGCGGGCTGCTCGGTGCGCGGCCCGGAGCGGTGGCAGCGAAGGTTCCCCACGCCCCACGACCCATGGCGGTGACTGCCGCGACACGCACGTTGTACTGCGTGCCGTTGACGAGGCCACGAAGCACGATGCTCGTGGTCGTGTTGTCGGTCGTCAGCGTCCACCACGTCGATGCTCCGACCGGCTGGTAGTCGATCTGGTACGAGAGAACCGGGAACCCACCAGTATTGGCGGGTGCGGTCCACGCGTACGTCAACTGACCATCAGCGATCGTGATCGCTCCGGTGGTCGGTGCGGCGGCGGTGGCGGCAGGAGTGCCGTTCACGATCGTCGACGTCGCGGTGAAGGTGTTGGCACCAACGACACGCGTCGGGGTGATACGCACGTAGTACGAAGTGCCCGCCGTGAGCGCGGTCGTCGAGTTCGTGATGTTGGTGATGGTCACGCTCGTGACCGAAGCCCCGACCGCGAGTGGCGTCGTCGACATGTTGGTCACCGAGGACTGACCCGACCACGTTCCGAGCGCCGCGGCATAGACGTTGGTACTCACGGGTGCGATTTCCACCCGGTAACCCGTCGGGAGGTTGCCGGTCGGCGTGTCCCACGCGACCGTGATGCTGGTCGACGTCGTCGTCACCGCGGCGTTGCTCACCATGTTGGGGTTGGTTGCCGACGTCGGCCAGGCCGGCGCGACGATCGACGTCGTTGCGGCTTCGCCCGCACCTTCGGCGGTCAGTGGCGTCACGCGGAAGGTGTGAACGACACCGGCGGGCAGACCGGTCAGCGTGGTCGTCGTCAACGCAGCGGTCGTGCCGCCGAGGTTCGCGGTGACGGTGGACCATGTCGAACCACCGTCGGCGCTGCGCTCGACCCTGTAGCCGTAGATCGTCACGCCGCCGTTCGAGGCGGGCGCCGACCAACTGAGTGTCACGACACCCGAGGCGGTCGGCACGCCGAGCGTCGACGTCGCAACGACCGCAGCGAGGTTCTGCGGAGCCGTCGGAAGTGCAGCGGGAGTCGCCGCCGCCTGTGCGCCGTAGGTGTTGCACGCCGTCGCGGTGCCGTTCAACGACTCGTCGCAACCGGCGGTGATCGCGCTCACACGCACCTGATAGGTCACACCGTTCGTCAGACCGGTGAACGTGTACGACGTGGTCGACGGATTGCCCGTGCTGCGCACGTAGGTGGTCCAGTTCGACGCGGTCGTGCAGGTGGTGGTGCAGACGTCGATCTGGTAGCCCGAGATCACGAGACCGCCGTTGTCGGCGGGCGCCGCCCACTGAACGGTCACCGAACGATCGCCACCGACCGCGCGCAACGAGGTCGGCGCGGCGGGCACGGTCGAGGGTGTCCCCGAGATGACGACGGGTGTCCCCGCACCCTGTGTCGTCAGGGTGGTGATGCGGAACAGATACAGCGTGCCGTTGGTGAGACCGAGAATCGATGCACCGGTGCCGTTGTTGTCTTCTTGAACCTGCGACCACGTCGTGCCGTTGTTCGCCGAGTACTCGATGCGGTACGCGGTGAGCGATCCCCCACCCAGGTCGAGGGGCTGGCCCCACGCCAGGTCGGCGCGCTTGTCGGACATCGTGACACGTGCCGCCTGAACCGGTCCTGCGGTCGAGAGAATCGTCGCCGCACCCGTGACCCAGTCGGAGTACAGCGTCTGGCCCGGGGCGGTCGCGCGGTTCGGCGCATTGAGAATCGCCCTGACGCGCCACTGCGACTGCGGGTAGTACTGGCCGACCGGCGCGTTCCACACGAACGAGGTCTGCGTGTAACCGACACCGGTACCCGTGTACGTGCTGAACGAGCCGTTGCCCGACAGCGCGGACTGGATTTCGTAACCCTGCACAGCGAGGCCACTCGTGTTTTCGGGAGCTTCCCACGTCATCGTCATGCGCGTACCGACCACGGAGAGGTTCAGGTTGCGCGGCGAGGTCGGGATCGCCGTCCAAGTTCCCGACGTGAGGGCCCACGGGCCGGAACCGTTGTCGCTGACCGCACGCACGCGGAAACGCATCGGCACGCCCGGGACGAGACCCGACACCGGCATGTTGGTGACGATCGTGCGACCGAGGCTCGTCCATGTGGTGCCGTCAGCGCTCTGTTCGACGTCGTAGCCGAGCAAGGTGCCGTTTCCGGTGTCGCTCGGTGCGGTCCAGTTGAGGTTCACCGTCGTCGAATCGACACCTGTGGCGACGCTCGTCTGGGTGAAGAGGTTCTGCACCTGGCCCGGCAGCCCGGCCCACGAAATCGACAGCACGGAAGCGGTCGGGAACGGCGTTTCGGCGTTCGTCGTCGTTCCGATGTTGACACCGACCGATGTCACGGGCAGGACGCGGAAGACGTCGGTCGTCGACGCCGAGCTCCATGTGTAGGTCGTGGTGGTCGGCCCGACGAACGCAACTCCGGTCGTCACATCGTTCACGCCGTTGAAACCGGACGAGTAGTAGTAGGTCCAGTAGTTCGAACTGGTGCGGTCGCAGTAGTTCACGCAACGCGACACGAGGTAGCCGAGCAGTGGCATCCCCCCGAGGTCGGACGGCGCGGTCCACGACAGGGTCACCTGACGGTTCGCGACCGCGCCCGTGAGCGACCCGACACGCGAGGTGTAGGCGGCGGGCCGCGTCGAGATGACGGCGCTTCCGCCGGCTGCAACTTGGCCGACCGCAGAGACACGGAACCAGTACGTCGTTCCGTTGGTCAGCCCGCCGACCGTGTACGTGTAGACGAGACCCGCGTTCTCGGTGACAACCGAGTAACCCGACGTGGGTCCGGTCGATGAGACTTCGATGCGGTAGCCGACACTGTCAGCCGCATCGTCAGTCGGCGGCTGCATCCACGTGAGGGTTGCCGTGCCGTTGCCCGGCACCGCGTTCAGTGCAAGCGGTGCGCGACTGGGAAGTGTCGGCACGACCGAAACCGAAACCGTCGAACCGGTGGTGCCGAACGACGACACCGCCGACACGCGGAAGTAGTACCGCGTGCCGTTCGCAAGGCCGAAGACCGAGTACGTCGTCGATGTCGCTCCGGAGTTGGCCGTGAGCACCGTCCAGTTGGTGTTGTCCGTCGACTGCTCGATGCGGTATCCGACGATGCTGCCGCCACCGGCATCGACAGGAGCCGTCCACGACAGTGTCGTCTGGGCGTTGTCGACCGACGCGTTGAGCGCGCTCGGCGCACTTGCACTCGTCGACGGCACGATGACCGTCGTCGTGGGGGTGCCGAGCGTGGTGACGCCGCCGGCCACCGTCAGCGGGGTGACGCGCACCTCGTAAGCGGTTCCGTTCACGAGACCCGAGAGTCGGTACGAGGTGGTCGTGCCGGTGTTCTCGGACACGGTGGTCCACGAGGCGGCGCCGAAAACGCGACGCTCGAGCCTGTAACCCGTCGGCGTGTACGCCGACGACGGCGCCCATGCGAGATCGACGAACTCGTCGCCGACGACGTTGGTGAACCTGACTCCTCCACCGTTCACACCACCGACTTCGGTGGTGCCGGTTGCCCAGTCCCCCGTTCCCGTGGCCGTGACTGCCGCGACACGCACCTGTTGCTGCGTTCCGGAATCTTGCCCCTCGAGCGTGATCGACGTGACGGTGGTCCCGGTGTTAGGACTCACCACGAACCACGTGCCCGACAGGTTGCGTTCGATGCGGTAGCCGATGATCGATGCACCGCCCGTGTAGGCGGGCGCTTCCCAGGTGACCTGGATCGCCCCCGTGGTTCCCACGCGCGCGACGCGCAGGTTCGACGGAGCGTCGGAGGCGACGGTCGAACGCGTCGTGAGCATCGAGTACGCCCCCGTCTGGCCGTTGTAGCCCACCGCCGCGACGCGGAACCAGTAGCGCGTTCCGGGTTCGAGGCCCTGCACCGTGTAGGTGGTCACCGATCCGTAGCCGGTGTTGGCGGTGAGAACGCGCCAGTCGGTGCCGTTGGTCGACTGCTCGATCGCGTAGCCGTTCAACGTGTCGCCACCGCGGTAACGCGGCGCGGTCCACGACAATGTCGCAGTCACCGACGACTTGTTGTTGCCCGACACCACCGACGTCGCAACGGCAAGGGCTTGCGGTGCGCTCGGAGCACCATTCGGCACGACCCACGTCGAGAGGGACGACACGAAGTTGGACGTCGACTGGAGAGGCGAGCTCGTCGAACGGTCATTGAAGTAACCGCCCTGGAAACCAGCCGTATTCGGCAATTCTCCACCCATCGTGACGGCGCCGATCATGAACGTGTAGTTGTTCCCGTTGGTCAGCCCTGTCACGGTGTGCGACCGCGCCTCGGGGCCGAGGTTGGTCGCAAGGTTGAGCCAGTTGTTGGCCGTGAATCCGCCGCACGACAACGCGGTTCCGCCATCGTTGCCCGGCGAGCAATACACCGAGAGGCGGGAGCCCGCCACCGGAACACCGCCGGTGTCGCCCGGTGCGTCCCACGACAGGGTGATCTGGCGGTCGCCCGAGACCGCGGCGAAGTTGCGCGGTGCCAGCGACGCGGCGAACGGAGTCGACGAGGTGGTCGCCCAGGCGCCTTCACCCGCGACGGTCACCATCGCGACACGGAACTGGTAGTTGGTGCCGTTGACGAGCCCCGTCGCCAGGTAGTTGGTGACGGTCGATCGCACGGTTGCCAGCGTCGTCCAGGTGGAACCGTCGGTCGAACGCGCGATGCGGTAGCCGACCAACTGGTCGCTTGCCGTGCCCGTGACGTACGGCGCCGCCCAACTGAGGTACACCGAGCGGTTCCGGTACACGGAACGCAACACCGTCGGAGCGCTGGGAAGAGCCTGCGGTCGCGTCACGACCTGGCCGAAGTTCGACCAGCCCGCCGACGTGATCGGATAGACGTTGATCGTGTACGAGGAACCGTTGGTGAGGCCGTAGAGGGTGTACGACGTGGTGAGCGACTGCGTGTTTTCCACCGCGGTCACAGTGGTGCCGCCGACCGTGTACGTGATGCGGTAACCAACCACGGCTTGACCGGCCGTGTCGCTCGGTGCGCTCCACGACAGGTTGACCAATCCGTCCCCCGCCGTCGCACGCAGGTTCGGCACGCCCGCCACAGAGGTGTTGCGCGGCGTTCCGTAGAACACCGGACCCGGCGCACTGACCCCGAGTGCGTTGTAGGTGCTGACCCGGAAGCCGTACGACACACCGTTCGTCAGGCCGTAGAACGTGAAGGACTGGTCGGTGCTGCCCGTGTTGCTTTGGATCGTCGTCCACGTCGCACCGTTGTCGGCGGTCATCTCGACCTTGTAGCCCTCGATGTTGAAGCCGCTGCCGTTGGCACCCAACCAGTTGATGGTGATGGTCCGACTGCCGGCATTCGAGACATAGCCGGCGTACGGCGCGACGGGCAATCCTCGCGGCGTGGCGTACAGCTTTGTGGAGATACCGAAATCGCTGTAGCCGACCTCGTTGAGAGCAAGTACCCGGAACGCGTAGCGCGTTGCATTAGTGAGACCCGAAACGACATACGACGTGACGAGACCCGTG
>JBBANY010000024.1:14105-30706 GCA_040401695.1 Ilumatobacteraceae bacterium | reverse complement strand
CCTCGATGAAGTCGGAGCAATCGGTGCGCCGTTCACCCTCGTCGACTCGACGTTCGCCACCCCGATGTGCCAGCAGCCGCTGCGCCACGGCGTGAACATCTCGCTGCACTCCGCGACCAAGGCCATCGGTGGCCACAACGATGCGCTCATTGGTGTCATCGCGGCCGACACCGACATCATCGATGCCGTGTGGGCACACTCCGTACTGCACGGCGCCGCCGCTTCCCCTTACGACGCACACAACGCGCTGCGCGGCATCCGCACCCTCGCGGTGCGCCAAGAGCGCCAGTGCTCCACGGCGACAGAACTTGCATCGTGGCTTGCACGTCACGATCGCGTCAGGGCGGTGCACTACCCCGGCCTTGCGAAGCATCCGCAGCACGCGATCGCGGCGCGGCAGATGACGGCCTTTGGTTCGATGCTTTCCGTCGAGATCGACGGTGGCCACGATGCCTGCACGCGATTCCTGCAGGCGGTCGAACTGGTTCGACCCGCGACGTCATTGGGTGGCCCCGAAACCCTCGTGTGCCACCCTGCTTCCAGCACCCACTTCGGTCTCGACTCCGAGTCGCTCGCCGCTTCCGCAGCCGCCGATGGTTTGTTGCGAATTTCCGTGGGCCTCGAATACCCGGCCGACCTCATCGCCGATCTCGAACGCGCGCTCACGAAGAGCAGGCCATGAACATCGGTGTCCTCACCGGTGGCGGCGACTGCCCCGGCCTGAACGCCGTCATCCGCGCCGTGGTGCGCAAGGCCGAAAAGAACGGCGACCGCGTGCTCGGGTTTCGCGATGCATGGAAGGGCTTCCTCGCCAACGACTACATCGAGTTGACCGTCGACACGGTGCGTGGGCTGTTGCCGAAGGGCGGCACGATCCTCGGCACCACCCGCGGCAGCCCCTACGACCTGACCGATGGTGTCGAACAAACAAAGAAGCAGTTCTCGAGGCTCAACCTCGGTGCACTCGTCGTCATCGGAGGCAACGGATCGCTCACCGTCGGCTCGCTCCTGCACGCCGAGGCGGGGTTGCCCATCGTCGGAGTGCCGAAGACGATCGACAACGACATTGTCGGCACCGACGTGTCATTCGGGTTTCACACCGCGGTTCAGATCGCCACCGACGCGATCGACCGACTGCACACAACGGCGGAAAGCCACGACCGAGTGATGGTGGTCGAGGTCATGGGTCGGGACGCGGGATGGATCGCGCTCATGGCCGGTACTGCCGGCGGCGCAACGGCGATCCTCGTGCCCGAAAGGCCCTTCGACATCGCCCAGGTGTGCGAACACATCGTGCGACGTCACGGTCGTGGCCGCTTTGCATCGATCGTCGTGGTTGCCGAAGGCGCCCGACCGATTCCCGGTACCCCACCCGACATGGCGTACACCAAGGATCAGTTCGGACGCGACCGCCTGGGCGGCATCAGCGCCGCGATCGCGCCGCTCATCGAGGAACGCACCGGCTACGACGTCCGCGTCGTACAGATCGGCCACATCCAACGCGGCGGCACGCCAACCGCCTACGACCGCGTGCTGGCGACACGCTTCGGCCTCGCCGCCGTCGATGCCGTCACGGCGCGTGACTTCGGCAAGATGGTGGTGCTGCGCGGCGACACCGTCGAGCGAGTGCCAATGGCCCTCACACAGGGAAACACACGAACCATCGACCTGTCGCTGTACGACGAGGTCGAATCCGCGTTTTTCGGCTGATCAGAGAGTCTTCGGCGGCCGCGGAAAGAAGCTGCTCGTACGACGCACGTAGTCCTCGTAGTCGGGTTTGCGCTTGCGCAGTCCCCTCTCGAGAAGTGCAACCCCCGACACGCGCACCAACAGGTACGTCATCACGAACGCACCGACGAAGCCGAAGACGCCGACGCCGGCCTCGGCGGCGACGATGGCGCGGCCCCACCACACGACGGCGTCGCCGAAGTAGTTCGGGTGGCGCGTGTATCGCCACAGACCCGACGATATCACCCGGCCCGCGTTCGAGGGGTCCGACTTGAAGCGTCGCAACTGCGCATCGCCGACTGCCTCGAAGAACAGACCGACAGCCCACACGAGAATGCCCATCGTTCCGATCGGTCCGAAGCCGGGAGACTCTTCGACCTGGCCCAGCTGCAGTGGCAGTGACACCACCCACATCAACACACCCTGGAAGGTGAAGACCGTGAGAAAGCTGATGAGCGGGAACCTCTGGCCATAGCGCTTGCGCATCGCCTTGTAGCGGTAGTCCTCGCCGTGGCCGATGTTGCGCCGCGCCAGGTACGCCGCAAGCCGCACACCCCACAGGGTCACCAGAATGACCAGCACCCAACTGCGTGTCGCGTCTCCATCGCCGACCGCGAACGAGACCCAACCCGTCACCACGAAGCCGAGGCCCCACACGATGTCGACGATCGATGCGTTCTTCACCACGATGCTGATCACCCACGTGGAGACCATGAGGATCGCGATCGCCATCACGCTCGCAACCATCACATCGGCACTGCTGCTCATGGATTCACCTTCCGTTCGTCTCTGCCGGCCCGGCCCAAATGTTCGGCGACCGCACGGTCGAGTTCGAGCCAACGCTCGTCCAGCCACTCGATGACTCCATCGGCGGGCACCTCGGATCGCGCAATACGCACGAACCACATTCGCGCCACGCCGGCACCCGACTCGAGTTGTTTCAACATCCCGCCGAAGGTGTCGAGTCCGTCGAAGCCCGTGTGACCGGCGATGACGACATCGGCGTCGGGTGCGGCTTCGAGAAGAGTGAGCGCACCTGCGGGCTTTGGCGGAAGCAGGTGGCGCAGACCGGACAGACGGGCCGCCCTCTCCGGGCTGCGCTCGGCCATCGCGGCCAGGATCTTCTCCCGCTTCTTCGGGTTCGCCCGGGTTCCTTCGACGAAAATCACCGCAACGTCGTTGGCCCCGAGGTTGTGACCCAGCTGCGCGATGCCTTTCAGCTCGTCACTTTGGCTGCTCGAAGCGCGATCGAGGAAGTAGTTGGGAAGACGGTGTCCGACGATGTCGAGGCACGGATCGGCCATCAATTCGCGCTTCAACACGTAGCGCGGCCGCAGGCCTGCTGCATTGCCCATCGAATACGCCGAGACGAGCGAATCGGCCAAGCTGGCATGACGCGAGAAAACGAGCACGGGACCGGGCACCAACACCTCGGGGTTCTCGACAATGACCCGAATTCCGACCGTCAATCGGAGAGTGGCCATGAGCGTGCCGGCCCACCACCGTTGCAGTGCAAAGTGCACCTTGAGGTTCCGGCCCTGACCCGACAGCGAGAAGAGTGCCGCGGCAGTCAGTCCCCCGACTTCGATCCACGCCCAGCAAAGCCCGAACGCAACGAGACGAAGGGTCGGCAGTTTCCACTTCGTGCGAATCAAATCGAAGACAGCGGTGCCGACGACCCAGATCGGCCAGGTGCCGAGCATGACGATTGCCAGCAGCAATACGCCCGACACCGAGGCAACCCGTCGCAAAAATGTCCGTCCGATACACCCGACAGTAGCCTCGGAGTGATGGAAGTGGTTCGACTCACCGGCACGATTGGCGCGCGAATCGACAGCGTCGACCTGAAGCGCGAGCTCTCTCCCGACACCATCGCGGCCATCAGGCAAGCCCTGGTGCGCCACCGCGTCATTTTCTTCCGCGACCAACACCTGTCACCCACCCAACAGGTTGCCTTCGGTCGCGCATTCGGCGAACTCACGCCGGCGCATCCATTGGTGGGCGGCCTGGACGACGACCATCCCGAAGTTCTCGTTCTCGACAGCCTCGACTACAAGTTGGGGGTCGGCGACCGCGGCACTTCGAACGGCAAGAGCACCAGCTACAACAACCGCTGGCACACCGACGTCACGTTCTCCGAAACTCCCCCACTCGCCTCGATTCTTTCGGCGAAGAAGATTCCGTCGTACGGCGGTGACACGCTGTGGGCCGACCTCATCGACGCCTACAACACGCTGCCCGAACAAATGCGCGACATGCTCGACACCCTGCACGCGGTTCACGATTCGAGCGGGACCTTCAGCCGTTTCCGCGACGAGGACAAGACCGGCGAAAACCGCCAGAAACTCTCGAACCTTGCGCCGGTGCGCCACCCCGTGGTGCGCGTGCACCCCGAGTCGGGCGAAAAGGGTTTGTTTGTCAATCCCACCTTCACCGCCTACATCGACGGTTTCGGCATCGACCTCAGCCGGGCACTGCTCCACATGCTCTACGAGCACACGGTTCAACCCGAGCGCGTGGTGCGTTGGGTGTGGCAAGAGGGTGACGTTGCGATGTGGGACAACCGATCGACGTCCCACTACGCCGCGGCCGACTACGTCGAACCCCGGCTGATGCACCGCATCACGGTGCGCGGCGACAAACCGCGCGGACCGCTGGATTGAACTACTTCTTGACCGGAGCCAGCGGGCCGCCGGCCCACCACTGTTCGAACATCGGCTTGGCCGCGCTCGTCACCGGCTCGAGAAGGAAACCCGATGGCGCGCGCACGTAGCTGAAGGCGCCGTAGCCATCTTCGGGGGCGGCACCGCACACTTCGAGCGACCAGCCCTCGGCGAGGAACCGGTCGGTTGTCGCTTTCACGTCGTCGACCCACATGCCCACGTGGTGCACACCGGGCGCATCGTTGCCGTACCACGGTGCACCGGGCACGCTCTCGAGCAATTCCACGTGCTGTGGACCTTCGCACGAATAGGTGAATTTGAGCGGGAACGAAGTCATTCCCTTTCCGGGCAGGTAGCAGGGCTGCTCGCGCACCTGCACCTCGGCCCAGGTGAGGCGCAAACTCTTGCCGAGCTCGGTCATCGCCTTGTCGATGTTCGCCGTGCGAACGCCGACGTGGTACAGGTCCTGAAAATTGAACGTGGGGTCGGACATCGCAACCGTCAGTTCGACTTCGTGCCGATACCGGCAGAGAACATCTCGGACAACTGATCATCGTCGGCCTCGATGATCGCCTGCACCCACTTGTGGAACGCCTGGGTGCCACCCTCGTTCTTGCCGAACGTCACGTGCGACATCGCTCCCGAACGCATGCCACGTTGGATCTCTTTGCCGGTCTTGTAGTCCTCTTCCTCGACGACCTTGACCATGAACGCCATGCGGCTGACCATGGCTTCCTTGACCTCGTCGGTGAGCGGCTGGGTGTGCAGGAAGTGCTGAGTGGTCACCGACTCGTCGGGGCTGTCGCCGGGGAACAACTGCGAGATCATGTAGACCTTGCCCTCGGCGTCGAAGGCAGCGATGGAGACGTGCGGGAAGATCGTCCACACGCCGAACACCAACTTGTCCTCGGGCCACTCGGACTCCGGGACACCTTCGAGCGTGTTCACCGACGTGCGCTTGTCGGGAGCCATCAACCGCTGGTGCGGCCCCCACGCCTCGAACAATGCCTTCGGCGACGTGTCTGGACCGAAGGTGTTCCTGTGAAGAATCGGCAGGTGGTAGAAGTCGAGATAGCCGTCGTAAGCGACTTTCCAGTTCGCACCGGTGATCGACTGACCACCCGCATAGTGGCAATCGGCAAAATGGTGGTGCTCGAGCATCTTGTCGTAGCCCTTGAAAAAGGCGTCGTGGTCGAGACGTGAGTTCGGAGTGAGGGTCACCCAGATGATGCCCGCGCGCTCGGTGACGGGAAGGGTCGTCAGCCCATGTGTGTTGCGGTCGACATCGCCGAACGCCTCGGCCTCGAAGATGCCCACCAGGTCACCTTGGGTGTTGTAGCTCCAGGCGTGGTACGGGCAGGTGAACCGACGCGCCTTGCCGCAACCCTCTTCGGCGACCTGCGCTCCGCGGTGACGGCACACGTTGAGGAAAGCCCGCATCTCGCCGTCGCTGCCACGCACCATGAGAACCGGAACACCGAGAACGGTGACGGCCGAGTACGAACCGACTTCGCGCATCTGACAGGAGAAACCCAACACCAGCGGAAGGCGCTTGAAGATCCGGTCGACTTCCTGCTGCCAGCGGTCCTGGTCGAAGTAGTACTCGACGGGCACGCGGTACTGAGTGTCGACGAGTTCACCCTTGTTCTCTGCAAGGCCCTGCATCGTGCGCTTGGCCATGCGAATGAGTTCGTCGCGGGTGTCAGCCATGTTGTCCCTCCGTTTATTCCTTCCCCTACCGTACCTTCAGGCGCAACTCCCTCATGGGTCGGAGGAAAAAGCTGCGGTCGTAGATGGGGTACTCGAGCGGCGCGGCCAGTTCGAACTCCTCCACCCTGTCGAGAAGGATGTTGAAGGCCGAGGACATCTGCTGGCGAGCGAGGGCCGCCCCCAGGCAGAAGTGCACCCCGAAGCCGAAGGAAATGTGGTTCTTCGCGTTGGGTCGGCGGATGTCGAAGACGTCCGGATTCTCGAACACCCGGGGGTCGCGGTTGGCGGCCCCGTAGCGCACCATCGCAGCGGACTTCTCGGGTATGTCGACCCCGCCGATGTTCACCGGGCACTGCACCGACCGCCACAGACCCTGCACCGGGGCGTCGTAACGCAGCACCTCTTCGATGAAGTTCGACATCAACGACCGATCCTCGCGCAGCAACTGCATCTGGTCGGGGTGGCGGAGAAGCAGCAGCATCGCCGCCGACAGCGCACCAGTGGTTGTCTCGAAGCCACCGGTGATGAGTTGGTGCATGAGGGTGATGAGCTCGGTCGTCGTGAACGCTTCCTCGTCCTCGCCGTGTGCATGGACGATCAACGAGATGAGGTCGGTGCCACCGGGGTTCTGGCGGCGCTTTTCAAACTCCGCAACGACGAAATGCTGCTCTTCGACCTCGATGTTTGCCTCGACGATTGCTTCTTCGACCGTCATGTCGTTGCGCTGCGCGAGGGACAACATCGCCTCGGCCCACCGACGAAACCTCGGGTACTCGTCGTCGTCCAAGCCCAGATGACGGGCGATGAATCGACCGGGCAACGGGAGCGCGAAATCCTTCACGAACTCACACTCGCCGCGCTGGAGCATCGAGTCGACCAGGCGGTTCGTGATCTCCTCTATCTCCGGAACGTAGGCCTTCACCTGTGCCGGCGTGAACACGCGATTGAGAATCTTGCGGGCACGGCCGTGTTCGGGTGGGTCGACGCGTTGAAGGATCGGCGTGTGCACCCAGCCCTTTTCCTGCAGGACACCCATGTAGGCCATGACGACCTCGGGCTTCACTGCACGGTTGCCGGCGGCGGGTTTGCTGGAAAACGTCTTCAGGTCGCCAAGGGCCGCACGGGCCTCTTCATGGCCGCCGATGACGTAGAGGTTGATGTCATCCTCGTGCCACACCGGGCACTGCGACATCCGCTCGCGGTAGTACGGAAACGGATCGTCCTGGACCTCCCGCGATGTCAGACGAGCATCGGTCTCCTTGTGCGTCGCGCCACCTGCCATGTTTCCCCCTGTTCGGCTCACAAACTTACATTCGGCACGTCGCGGGACACCCGCCCCTGCCAACGAGGATCGCGCTTTTCGAAAAAGGCCCGAACCCCCTCACCGGAATCGGGCATCGACGCGAGCTTCGGCAGCAGCGACGATTCGAGGGCGAGCATCGTGTCGACGGGAGTGTTCAGCCCCTCCCACATCAGTTTCTTCGCAAGCGCGGCCGAAACGGGCGCAACGTTGACCGCAATGTCGCGGGCCATCTCCGTTGCGACCGCGAGAACCTCGTCCGCCGGCACAGCGCGCGACGCGAGGCCCAGCTCGACGGCCTCCACGCCGAGGAATTGACGCCCCGTCAGCATCAATTCGGCCGCCTTTGCGAATCCGATGACGCGCGGCAAGAGCGCGTGCGAACCGAGTTCGGGAATGACACCGCGTCGCACCATTGCGTACTGGATCTTTGCGGTCTGCGACACGATGCGGATGTCGCACAGCATCGGGTACGTGATTCCAACGCCCACAGCGTGGCCGTTGATCGCCGCGATCACAGGCTTGCGCACCTGGTGAGGCCACAAACGCGGGCCGCTCTGCGCGGTCGGACCACCGCCGACGAATCCCGACTCCCCGCCACTCAGGTCGGCGCCCGCACAAAACGCGCGACCCGCGCCGGTCACGACGACTGCACGCACATGATCGTCGGCATCGGCGGCACCGCACGCCAACATCAGTTCGTCACTGAGCTGTGGCGTCCACGCATTCATCGCCTCGGGGCGGTTCAACGTGATGACGGCCACCCCGCCGTCGACTTCGTAGAGAACGGTCTCGAGATTCACCTTTTGTTCACCGACTACTTCTCGTACTTCGGATGGACCGCGGCCTTCGCCTCGACGTTGGCGAGAAAATCCAGAATCGCCTGGTTCACGATGTCGGGGTGGGTCATGTTCGCGGCGTGCGGCGCGCCGGGCACGACACACATCGTCACTTTCCCGCCGAGCCCCTCCCGCATCGCCTCGGCCTTGGCGAGCGGAATCGCGACGTCGGCGTCGCCATGCACGATCAGCGCACGCATCGTGATCGACCCGAGGTCGCCCGTCACGTCGTCACGATGCATGAGGCAGTTGAACGCATGGCTGAAACCCGCCTTGTCGAGCTGCTCCCACTTCGCGTACCACTCGAACCATTCACCGGGTCCGAGAATGAGCGACGCGATCGTTTCCTGAACCGGAGCCGGTCCGTGGGTGACGAACACGTCGTGCAGTTGCTGGTAGCCGTCGACCGCGGCCGGGTCTTCGGTTCCGGCCTGGGTGTCGATGAGAATGAGCCCCTGCACGCGCGCCGGCGACAGCAGAGCCACTCGAAGGCTGATGAATCCTCCCTGCGACATTCCGCCGATGTACGCGCCACCGATGCCGAGATGGTCCATCAGTGCAAGCACGTCGTTCGCCGAGTCCCAATAGTCGAAGGGGCCCGTGGCCTTCGTCTGACCAAAGCCACGTTCGTCCCACGTGACGACCCGGTACTTGTCGGACAGCGCCGCGACTTGCGAATCGAACATGGAGTGGTCCATGAGGAAGCCGTGACTGAGGATCACGGCCGGCCCCTTGCCGCCGTGGTCCTCGAAATAGATGTCGGTACCGTTCAGGTTCGCTGTCGCCATGCCTCCGACGGTAATTCACGGCCCTGCGCATCAATTACGTTGGACGACATGAGCCAGACCCTCAGCCCCACCGAACAGACCGGCCTGCCGTGGCACCTCCGCGGCAACTGGGCACCCGTCCTGAACGAGGTGACCTCGCACGAGCTGCGCGTCGAGGGCAACATCCCGAACGAACTCGACGGCCTCTACGTTCGTACGGGCCCGAACCCGGCATCGGGAACGTCGGTTCACTGGTTCTTCGGTGACGGGATGCTGCACGGGGTGCGCCTGCGCAACGGCCGCGCCGAGTGGTACCGCAACCGCTTCGTAAACACCCCGAACATCACCGACCCACTCGAGGGAGAGTTCGCGGGTATGGGCGACATGACTCGCGGCAAGGGAAACACCCACGTCCTTGCACACAACGGCAAACTGATGGCGCTCGAAGAGGCCCACTGGCCGTGGCTCGTCGACGGTGAACTGAACACGATCGGCTACGAGAACTATGGCGGTGCTCTCACGTGCTCGATGACGGCCCACCCGAAGATCTGCCCCGAGACCGGGGAACTTCTGGCATTCAGTTACATGGCCTTCGAGCCGCCCTACGTGCACTACGTCCGCATCAGCCCCGACGGAAAGTTGCAACAGATCGAAGGGGTCGACATTCCAGCCATGGTGATGATGCACGACTTCAATGTGACGCGAAACAAGGTCGTCTTCATGGACCTGCCCCTGGTGTTCGACCTCAACCAACTCGACTCGGGGGTGCCGTTCAAGTTCAACCGCGACAACGGTGCGCGCCTCGGCGTGATGGACCGCACCGGCAAGGGCTCCGACGTCAAGTGGTTCGAGATCGACCCCTGCTACGTGTTTCACCCTGTGAACGCCCACGACGAAGGCGACAACGTCGTTCTCTACGTGTCACGACAGCCCGAGGCCTTCGGTGCCAGCTCCGACGACTACGCCCAAGTGGGCCGTTTGTGGAAGTGGACGATCGACACGAAGGCGGGCAAGGTCACCGAAGAGCAGGTCGACGACCGTCCCGGTGATTTCGGTCGCGTCAACGACTCCTACGTCGGGCTGAAGGCGCGCTACGGCTATCTCATGTCGCTCGCGGGCGAAGGCAACTCGGAAGAGCCCGTCTACGGATCCTCGTTGTGGAAGTACGACCTCACGACCGGGCAGTGCTGGGAACACCACCTCGGAGCAACCACCCGCGGCAGTGAACCGGTCTTCGCTCCGTCACGTGTCGGTGGTGCCGAAGACGAGGGTTACGTCATCACGATCGTGCACGACACGGCGACCGACCGGTCACGTCTCGTCATCATCGACGCCCAAAACTTCTCCGCGCCGCCACTCGCGACAGTGCATCTGCCCCAGCGCGTTCCCTACGGCGCACACGGCAGTTGGGTACCCGCGACCTCGGTTGCGATGTAACCACGACGGTCAGTCGCGCCACGCCACGCCCATCGGCCACCGGCCGGACACTTCTCCGTCGATGACCATGTGGGAAAGTTCGCGCCGAGCATGGTTCATGCGCCACTGCAACATCAATTGCGCCCGTTGCAATACGAAGTCCGCTCGCGTCTCGCGGGTTCGCCACGTCGGGTCGTTCGCCAGGTCGAAACACAGCCAGGTTCCGTCACCGAATTGCACGTAGGCATGCGTCTCGTCGCGACGTACCGCCAGTGAGTACGTCGACAGACGCCGATCGTGCGGCCATGCGAACTCCCCCATCGGCAAGACGACGGGGCTCCAGTCGTACTCCCAGTGCGCCGCGTCGCGCCACACGTCGGGCTGATCCCCGTCGAGGAACGGCACGAGGCTTCGTCCGTCGCACTGCAACGGGATCTCGGCTCCAAGTAGTTCGCACAAAGTCGGCATGACGTCGACGTTCTCCGTGAAGTCAGACACCACGACACCCCGCGCCGATCGTCGCGGATCACGGACGATGCCGAGAATGTGCTGCGACTGTTCGAAGAAGCCGCCCTTGTTGCGCAGACCGTGGTCACCCAACAACTCGGCGTGGTCCGAAACCACGATGACGATCGTGGAACGCCATGCGTCGCATGCTTCGAGCGCCTCGCGGACGCGACCAATCTGAAAGTCGACCTCCGAGATCATTCCGTAGTACTGCGCGCGCATGCGCCGCACGCGGGCTTCCTCCTCGGGCGCCTTCGTGTCGTCGATCGCCAGCATCAAGTCGTGCAGAGCATGTCGCTCGTCGGCCATCGGTATCGGCATCCCGACATCGGCCGGGTCGTACATCGTCGCAAACTCACCGGCCGCGCGGTATGGAGGATGCGGACGCAGATAACTGAGATGCGCGAACCAACCCGCATCCTGTCGACCCAACCAATCGACGAAGTTGTCGGTCAGGAAACTCGACACGCTGTGCGCCACCGGACGTTCGTGTTCCGTCGACAACAAGCGAACATGACCCGCCGACACGTCGTGGCCACGCTCCGCCAACCACTTCGTCCAGGCCGAGTGGCTTCCGGTCAGGTCGAGTGCGACATCGAAACCCGGCAACACACCCTCGTAGGTGGCCAATCGCGAATCATCTGGACCGGTCGTGTCGCGCGGGTCGACCGTCTGGTCGGTGTATCCGAACAAAGTGGGCGAATAGCCGACACGCCGCGCCAACAAGGCGACGTTGTCGAACGACCTGTCGAGGGGCGAGCCGTTGCCGAGCACCCGATGATTCATCTGGTACATCCCCGTGTACAGCGAAGCGCGACCCGGCGAACACGGTGAGGCCTGGCTGTAGTGCCGCGAGAGCAGGACACCCTCTGCGGCGATCGCATCGAGGTTGGGTGTCTTCACCAACGGATGTCCCGCGGCCGACAGACACTCGCCACGGAACTGGTCGAGGGTGACCAACAAGACGTTCGGACGCACCGCACCATGATTCCACGGGATGCGGGGACATCCGTCGATCCGCACCCGCGCACTGCGGCTGTTTCCTGAGGGCCATGCACAAACTCGCAGACTTCATTCAGTACGAACACAGCACTTTGCGCCCCCACGTGGAGTTGATCCGGGTGACCGCCGATGCGGTCGGCGAGGTGCCGCTCCCCATCCTCCGCGACCTGACCAACGCCGTGCTCGGATTTCTGCTCCGCGAACTCATGCCGCATGCACGCGAGGAACGCGAAGTTCTCTACAAGGCTCTCGAACAAGCGACGCAGGCCCCGGGTTCGACGGCCACGATGAATCGCGAGCATCTCGAGGTCTCGAAGTTGGCCGATCAGCTGGGTGACCTCCACGCGCTCACCGTTGCCGAAGCAGAGTTGAGCGATCGCACGATTCGTGACCTGCGTCGCGTGCTCTACGGTCTCTACGCCCTCATCAACCTGCACTTCGCCAAGGAAGAGGAGATCTACTCGGACATCCTCGAACATCGCTTGTCGACAACCGAGAAGGATCTCCTCGTTGCCAGCCTCGGCCACCGCTAGGGTGGACGACAGTGCTCACGCTCCACGCCGCTGGCCCCGACAGCGGGGAATTCGCTTCCTTTGTTCGGACCATCGATTCGCATCCCCGCGTCGCGCTGACAGGTGCAAGCAACATGGCCGCACAAACCGTCGAGGCACTGAAAACCTCTTCCGTAGACGCGCTCATCTTCCCCTTCGAATGGGCAGACGTCGTGCGTACGCTCATGGTTTCTCAGTCATCACCGAAGACCGAGCCTTCGCTCGTCGTCGTAGCGTCCCAGATTTCGACCCCGATTCTCGCGCGATCCCTCGCCTGCGGATTCCATGGTGCCGTGGAAGCGAGCACGCCGATCGAAAGCGCGGTGGAGCGAATCGCAAGCGTTGTCGCAGGGACGTCGACGCTCGAGAGCGAACCCGCACTGCGCGATCTTGGGTTGTCCCCGGGACTGCTCGCCCGCGAACTCGTCTTTCGGGATTCGAACGACCGACTCGTTTCAGACTTGGTCGCGACCGGCCTCACCGACGACGACATAGCCCTCGCCATGGGTTGGACCATCCAAAAAGTGCGCAACCAGATCGAGCACCTGCTGTCAGCGAACGAGCTGACTCACCGGACGCAACTTGCAGTGATTCGTGCGTCCCTCCTCAAGGTCCCCGACTTCTCCTGACGCGCCAATTCATCTGCGTGGTCGTCCGTTGAGCGACGACAACTTCGTACTGCTGCCCGAGGGCTTGGTGGTCGCCGACATCGTCGACGACCCCGAATTCACCGAAGTGACCCGCGGTGGCGAGGTCTACACGCTCTTTCGCATCGTCCGCATCACCCACGAAGTCGTCGACCACCCCGAGGGCTGGACCCATATGGCGAATGTCGTTCGGGTGCGCACGCCGGCAATCGGTGTCGCCCTCCTGAGAGTCGTCGACCATGTGATCGAAGACGCCAAGGTGACGCTTTCGAACGTACAACCCTGATTACGCGCAATAAGGGCTCGACACGACCGTAGGGCGGTTGTGTCGGACAAGGATTGCCGACCGCACACATGCCTCCGACGAAGCGAATTCAGGAGGTTTATGATGACAATCAGCGAAGCTCAACGGTTCGAGATGCACCTCGGGCTGCGGAACCTCTTGGGAGACGAAGTGGCGAACTCACTCATGGAACACCTGCCGCCCAGTGGCTGCTCCGATGTCGCCCGCACGGGCGACATCGACCGCATCGATGCCCGAATCAACCGACTCGAGGCCGAGATGCGGGAAGGCTTCAAGAGTGTCAGAACCTCAATGCGCTTCATCATCGGGGCGATGCTCACCGTCGCCGCAGGCATCGTCGCGTTGCTGATTCAACTGAACCAGACGATCTCGGGTCTCTAGAAGCTGGAAAGGCGAAACTTCAACCCCGAGGCCTCCATAAACCGTCGCGTGGCCCCGCGCATGATTCTTTGGGTCGCCGCGCTGTTGCCTCTTGTGTCGATCTTCCATGTCAGGTTTGCACGCGTGCCCCCTTTGACGAACCTCGCCTGTGGCGACTCGTTCTGCGGCGTGCACCGCGCCGATTGCGAGCCCAGCAATGACGGCAGCGGCGAAAACCCTGACCTAGTGTGACTTCGCTCGGCCCATAGGTACCTTGTGAGGATAAGTACAAACGTCATGCGTGTGTCGTCAGGCAAGTTGTCGCACAGCCTTTGAGTAAGTTTTCTTGAAAGCAATTACAACACTGACCTAAATCGAGACCTTTGATTCTCAAGCAAACCCGCCCGTGATAAAGCGACACGACATGCGAATGGCTCTCTACGCCGTTAACCACCTGCCCGTCCCGCTGGTCACAGGGCAACTGGGCGGTGGGGCCCCTGTGTGTGTCTTGATCGCATCGCAATCACCCGGGGAGATACACGCAACGCTCGCCGCGCATGACATCAACGTCGTGCTGATCACCTCATTGGCGGCGCCCCGATGGATCGCGTTCGAACGCTCCTCAGACCCATAGATCATTGCCCCGCTGACCCGCATCGTGCTCAGCCGGCAAGAGCCCACCATCATTGAGTGCTCCGTCGTCTCGTTGGGCTTCGATGGCGTGGGTCAACTCGACGGACCAACGTCGCTCTTTGACCGTGTCACCCAGATTCACTCACACGCATCCGAGCACGGCACCAATTTTGCTCGCGGCGCGAAAGAACCAGAGGAAATTCGACGCCTGCTTTCTATCTTGGGTATTTCCTTCATCGATCAAACCGACTTCGAGATCTCCATACGCGTTGCCACAGGTGCCACCGACCGCGAGATTGCTCGCGATGTGCGCCTGTCAGGGCAAACTGTTCGCAACCGCATCAGCGGCCTGCTGAGTCGGTCGGGCTGCCGCAACCGCACGGAACTGGCGATCATGCATGCGAATTCTCCCTACACCACCTGGGGAACGTACCTCGCGTTGCAGGGCGGTGACGTGACGGCCCACCCGAAGGAGACCGGCGGGACCGAGAGCTCTTGATGGCGTGTGAAGCACTCCCGCACGGGTTCGAACTCCAATATCTCAACGCGATGCGGGACAGAGAGCCCCTCGAAGCCTCGTGGGCGTCGGCCCGTGGCCGAATCTCGGACATTGAGGAGGGCGTACCAGCGCCCCTTTTTGCTTGCGGACGGTTCCACGCATCTTCGGCTCCCAGTATGGGGTCACATCATCAGGTCATGATTATTGGTGATGTGCGGTGCAACGGTACGTCGTCAACGTGTCACCAAAGCCAGCAAACACAGGGAAAAATGGAGCGGACGACGGGATTCGAACCCGCGACCCTCACCTTGGCAAGGTGATGCTCTACCAACTGAGCCACGTCCGCGTAACGGGCTGAAGGATAGCCGCCAATCGCGGCACCACCACCCGGCCTTGGCCCTAAAAACCTTGAGGGGCGGTGCCGTGCGGAGGGGGAACCCGCGCGACACCGCCCCTTTCATAGGTGCGTGAACGTGTGTGGATCAGTAGCGCAGGCGCGCAAGGAAGTTCTGGAAGTTCGCCGTCACGTGCGTGAAGCCGGCGATCGCCAGACCGGAGCCGACGATGTCGACCCATGCTTCGAGGTTGGCGCCGTCGGCGCCCATGAAGGTGCCGAGCACCGAAACGTCCATCAACCACACGAGAAGAATGCAGGCGGCGATGAGCCAACCTTCGCCCTTGCTGATGATCGGAATTTGCTTGAGGAAGGGAATATGGTCCGTGGCGACGGAAACGACCGTCTGGGCTACGAGACCGATCAGGATGACCAGTGCCATCGTGTACATAGCGTTACCTCCTAAGAGAACCCTCCCGGCTCTGCCGGTCGGGGGAAGCTCCGCTTGAAAGTGAACGTACGCCCACACGACGAACAAGTGGTGGATTTGTGGTGACGAGGGTCACTGGTCCTTGCGCCACAAGGGTTTCGGGGTCACCGCAACGTCATCGCGCGAGATAGGCGCCGTCGACTCCGAGGATGTGACCCATCGTGTACGTCGACTCATCGCATGACAGCCACATCACGGCAGAGGCGATCTCCTCGACCGTCCCGAAGCGTCCGATGAGGCTGAGCCTGTTGATCGTTCCCTGAACATCTCCGGTGCGTCGTTCGATCGCGTTGCGCAGCATCGGCGTGTCGATGCTGCCGGGCGCGATGCCGTTGATGCGGATCCCCTTCGCGGCGAACTCGATCGCCGCCGTCTTCGTGATGCCGGCCACCCCGTGCTTCGATGCCGTGTACGCGCACTGACCCGGCTGGGGACGAAACGAGTTTGTCGAGCAGATGTTGACGATGGTGCCGCCGTGACCCTTGTCGACGAAGGCCTTGACTTCGGCGCGCATCGACAGATAGATCGACTTCAAGTTCACCGCAATGATGCGATCGAACGTTTCTTCCTCCAACTCGAGCAGGTTCGGGGCTTCACCTTCGATGGCCGCGGCATTGACTGCGTGGTTCAAGTCGCCATAGGTGTCGAGCGCCAACTGCACGAGGCCGTTCACGTCAGCGGCCTTCGACACGTCGGTTCGCCGGAAGACTGCCCTCCCGCCGGCGGCGATGATGCGTGCGACGGTTTCGCTGCCACCATCTTCGGAGATGTCACCCACGACGACCGAAGCGCCTTCGCGGCCGAACCGCTCGGAGATTTCTCGCCCCATTCCCTGCGCGCCACCGGTGACG
>JBBANY010000024.1:0-14095 GCA_040401695.1 Ilumatobacteraceae bacterium | reverse complement strand
TGGAATCGAGTATTGGCGGCTGCCCCGCTAGTCGGCGAGTCGGAGGAAATCTCAGATCTTGCGCGCGACGACGACGCCCACGGCGGCAAGCATGACCCCGGCGCCGAGAATCTGCACGGCGGTCATCGACTGCTCGAAGATCCACCACGCAAAAATGCTCGACAAAACGGGACTTCCGAGGCCGAGGAGCGCCACGAGCGTCGCATCCATATAGCGGTTCGCCCACGCGATCGACCCCATGCCCATGACGCCGGCCACGACGACCTGCAAGAGCATCAGCCACCAATCGTTGCCACCGATCGTGCCGAAGTCGGCCCCCGTCGCGAAGGCGAGGGGAAAGAGAAGAACGACCGACACGGCAGTGGCAACGGTGAGAAATGCATACGGGTGGACTCCCGCGTCGCGCACTCGTTTCGTCCCAACGGCGTAGGTCGTCCAGAAGACGAGGTTGCCGACGGCGTACAGATCGCCTTCGAGGGTGTTTCCACCCCCACTAGTTTTGCCGAACACGACAAGCGACACGCCGGCCACTGCGACGAGGCACCAGAATACTTTTTGCTTGGTGACCCTTTCTTTCAAGACGAACGGCGCGACGACGAGAAGTGCGATCGGATTCAGCGACACGATGAGTGTGGAGGTTGCGATCGACGTCTTCTGGAACGACGCGAAAGCGCACAACAACGAAGCCGTGTAGAAGAGCGACGGTACGAACGAGGCGCGCCACACGTCACGAGTCAGCCGACCGCCCGATGCGTAGGTGATCGTCGCCATGATGGGAAGGCCGATGAGCATGCGGACCGGTGTGAAGGCCATGAACGGCGCCGAGATACCCCGCACGATGACCGGGCCCCAACCCCAGCACACGACACCGACGAACACCGCCCACAACGCAAGCGGGTGCGACGGCTTCTCGACGGTCTCGCTCACTCCGCCATCACCCCTTCTTCGACCGGCACGATCGGCCGCGAACGGGTGGCGACGACGAGAGCAATCGCGGCCAACATCACCATCGCACCGAGTACCTGCACCGCGCGCATCGACTGGTCGTAGATGAGCCACGCGGCAGCCATCGACAGAGCGGGACTGAGAAGATTGACGAGCGACACGAGCGTGATGTCGAGAAAGCGCGCGCACCACGTGATGGCGGTGTGGCCGAGGAGGCCGGCGCAGAGCACCTGTCCGAGCAGGAGGAGGAAATCGCGTCCGCCCAATTCTCCGAAATCGGGTCGCGCGACGGCCACCCATGGCAACGTGGCGATGGCGGCGACGGTGAACACACCCGCAAGGAAGGACCCGGCGTGGACACCCGCGTCGCGTGCGCGCTTTGCGAAAACGAAGTACGTCGACCAGATGACGAGGTTCGCGACGGCAAAGAGATCGCCGGAAAGCCCCGCTTCGCCTCCGGGCCCCGCGCCGAGAACCACCATGAAGATTCCCCCGAGAGCCACGACGGCGAGACACACACGCAAGACGGTCGGGCGCTCGCCGAACAGGCGCGGCGCAACGAGCAGCATGAGGACGGGCTGCAGGTTCGAGATGAGCGTGGCATTTGCGATCGAGGTGTGTTGGAACGAGGCAAATCCCGTCGCCATCGACCCGAGAAAGAGCACGCCGGGCAGCAGGCACCGTCGGTAGAGCTCGAGGTTCAATCGGCCCCCCGACAGCAGAGCGGCGGCGGACATCACGGGGATCGACACCCACAACCGCAGCGGCGTGAAGGCCGCAACCGAGGCGGTCACACCCCGCACCATGACGGGGCCGGAGCTCCAGGCAATGACACCGACGAAACAGGCGACGAGCGCCCATCGATGGGTGTGGCCGTGCGGTTCGGTCACTTGCCGTCGCCGCGCATGTCGATGCGCAGGACGAGCACACCGTCTTCGACCGTGGCGGTCGCGTCGCCGATGATTGCGAAATCCTGGAAGTCGACCTGCGCCTGCTGCAAGAAGAGCTGTCGCTCTTCTCCGGCGACCGGCGGCAGAGGACGCCGCTTCACGGCAGCTGCTCGCTCACGGAAGCGGACGATCATCTCTTCGGGGTTAAAGGAAGCCACGGGGCAAAATTACTGTGGCTCTGCGCCGTGGGGCGAGACGGTCGATTGGACCGATTCGGACGCGGTCGCAGACTCGCGGGCCTCGCGTTCCGCCATCTTCAAGAGGAACAGGCGGTCGACGCCCTTGCTCTTGCGATAGGCGCGCTCGCTCATGACTTCGAGACGGGCCAGCGCCGGCGGCTCGGGTCGCGAGGTCTTCCAGAACCAGATCGTCAAGCCGAAGAGTGCGACGCCGCCGACGATCAGGAGAACCGAGATGAGCGTCACGATTCCTACTTCGGCGAGCACGTTCACACCCTAGTGAGATGCGACGAGACGGCGCGGCCAACCTGGTCGAGTTCGATGAGGAACGAGTCGTGGCCGTGGGGAGAGTCGATTTCCACGTATTCGGTACGGCCACCGTTTTCACCGACGAGACGGGCGATCTCGCGCTGCTGGTAGCTGGGGTACAAGATGTCGCTCCAGATGCCGATCGACAGCACGGGCACGGTGATTCGCCGGGCCGCGGCGACGACTCCCCCGCGACCGCGACCGATGTCGTGAAGGTCCATCGCCTTGCCGATGACGAGATAACTGTTCGTGTCGAATCGACGCACCAGCTTGTCGCCGTGGTGGTCGAGATAACGCTCGACCTCGAAGCGATCCCACATCTCGATGCCGCTCTTGTCGGCGTTGCCGTCGGCAAG
Source organism: Ilumatobacteraceae bacterium (assembly GCA_040401695.1). Lineage (GTDB taxonomy): Bacteria > Actinomycetota > Acidimicrobiia > Acidimicrobiales > Ilumatobacteraceae > F1-20-MAGs119. The sequence goes on along the minus strand of JBBANY010000024.1, from coordinate 11,356 downwards.
TTCACGGCCGAACTTCTCGGTGAACACGTTGTCGCTACGGAACGTCACCTGCGCGACCATGCGCGCGATCGCGAGTCCCTCCCACGGCCCCTCACCCGGAGCGGCCTCGTAATAGTCGCCGCCGTTCCACCTTGGGTCGAGGCGGATCGCGCGGCGGCCGATGGCACCCCAGGCGATCTGCTGTGCACTCGCCTGCAGACACGTCGCGATCGGGATGATCGAGCGCACACGGTCGGGAAACATGACGGCCCATTCGAGAACCTGCATGCCGCCCATCGACCCGCCGATGACGCTGTGCCACGCGCGCACACCCAGATGGTCGGCGAGACGAGCCTGTGCCCGCACCATGTCGCGGATCGTGATGACGGGAAAGCGCGAGCCGTAGGGACGTCCGTCGACCGGATGCGGCGACGCAGGGCCCGTGCTGCCCTGACACCCACCGAGGACGTTGGCACACACCACGAAGAATTCGTCGGTGTCGATGGCCAGACCCGGACCGATGAGCCCTTCCCACCAACCGGGTGTCGGGTGTCCGTCATCGGCCGGACCCGCCGCATGCGAGTCCCCTGTCCATGCGTGACAGAGAAGAATTGCATTCGATGCGTCCGACGCGAGCGTGCCCCACGTTTCGTACGCGACCGTCACCCCCGTGAGCGTGGAGCCGACGTCGAGCGCCACCGCTCGATCGGTGGGCAGCGAGAAGAACTTGCGCGTGCCGACGGCTTCGCCGGCGCGCCACGCACCCGTCGCCGGGTAGTCACGTCCATGACTCGACACGGTTTCTCCCTTCCTGCTCGAACTTCCACGTTTCAGCGCGTTTCAGTGCCGTGCTTTGCAGTACGAGGGACAGGGTCCGTTGCGGTTTCCCGCCACATCCCCAACCGTTGCCGGTTGAGCTGGCACCGTGGACCAACCCCGGTTGCCGGACCGGTTTCCCGGTCACTCGTGATGCTGAAGCACTGTCATGCTATCCCGGGACGCGCCGAGGGCAACGGAACTTTTCCGACGACGATGCGCCCCGTTATCTTGCGCCCGATGGCCGAGAACTTCCTCACGCCGCTTGCCGAGATGCGCCCGGCCGCCGGGGCCGGCTACGGGTCGTATGCGATCGCGCCCATCCCTGCGGGAACCATCGTTGCGGCCTTCGGGGGAACGCTGATGGACAGGGCCACCTTCGACCTCCAGAACACGGACCGACGATCACGATCGATACAAATCGACGACGACGTTTTCCTCCTCGGTCCCGTCGAGCGTGAACCTGGCGATGCGGTGAACCATTCATGCGACCCGAACTGTGGCATGGGTGGCGCGGCCCAGGTGGTGGCGATGCGCGACATCGCCGTCGGAGAGGCGATCACGTTCGACTATGCGATGGCCGACGGCAGTGACTACGACGAATTCGACTGCGCGTGCGGCAGCGCAACGTGTCGTGGAAGGGTCAGCGGAAACGACTGGCGGCGCGACGAGCTGCAGCATCGCTACGCGGGCTATTTCGCGCCCTATCTGACGCGCCGGATCGCCTCGCACCGAGCGGCCCGTCGACTCTCCAAGCGCGACGCCGAAACGCTGATGTCCACGGTCGACGACGATCCGTACCTGGCGCTCACGGTCGCCATGCGCATCGCCCTCGGTCGTCCGCACGCGTCGTTCGAAACCCTCGTCGGTCTCCTCCCCATCGACCCCGCCTGGCGCAGCGGTGCGATCGCCGGCCACGTCGCGGCGCTCGATCGTCTTGCAGCGATGCTGAACGAGACGAGGGGCGTCGCCGAGTCGTGAGGCAACTCAGCCGAGCAATGGTTGGGTGAACCGCAGACGTTGGTCGAAGCCCGCCTCGCCGGGAAGGAAACCATTGCGGTCGGGCCAGACCATCTGAACCACGCCGAACGCACGGCCTTTGTGCCACGAACCGGCGCTCGCGAACATCTGGCCTTGGGTCGATATGTCGACTTCCACGAACTTGGCGCGCTGTTCCCCGTCGAAAAGACCGACGATTTCTGCACCGATTTCGATCGTCTGCCCCGAACCGAGCACGTCGGCGATCAGGTCGAACAGACCACGGCACGCCACGGGTGTCAGGCCGAGAATGACGACCTCGGGCATCCCGAACGCCGCGGGAAAATTCACGGTGTACGAGTACGTCGGCATCGGCACGCCCTCCGCCGACGTCGACGCGCCGGGCGGCACCGACTCGATCGCCCAACCGTTCGTTTCCACCATCCACGAGATCTTTTCGTCGTGGGGAATGTGGAAGTCGGGCAGGTCGGCGCTCATGTCGTTTCGTCCTTCACAGGGTGTCGTAGGCATCGAGGTCGAGGGCGTGCTGCGCGGCGCGCGTAGCCATTGCAGCGAACATCGCTTCGCCGCGTTCGGTCGGAGTGACGACCATCGACGCCACCACGGCCATCACCAAACCGGCGAAACTCGCGTGCGCGTACTCGCGCAGGAAAATGACCCGGTCGAGTTCGACTTCGTAGGCGCGGATTGCGGCGATGTAGTCGTCGACGAGATCACCTTCGATCGACCGCCGCACCTCCGGCATCACCGCGGCGCCCAAGAAATACGAGACGTCGACCACGCCCGGTCCGTGGTTCGGTGTCTGCCAGTCGACCACCGCAACGGGCGGTCCTCCCTTGTCGGACCCGAAAAGAAGGTTGTCGAGCCGATAGTCGCCGTGGCCGAGCGTCAAGGTGGTGCTGCGGCCGTCGATCCAATCGGCCAGTCGCGGTCCGAAGGCCTTGGCGAGGTCGTGCTGCTGCGTGGTGAAGTACTTCGCGTACGTCGCGAGGAACGGCGCCATGAGGTGCTGATACGCAGCCTGAAGGAGTTCACCATCGGCACGCGCCGTACGGCGCTGCAGCCAGTCGACGTCGTACAGCGCAGGGTCGCCCCAGCGTGGTCCGTGCAACTTTGCCAACTCGACCACCGCCCGCGCGGCTTCGTCGACCGAGCACCCTGTTATCTGGTTGCCCGGCACGGCGGGTGCCAAATCCTCGAGAACGAGAACGAAATCGTGGGTCGACTCGTCGAACTCGACCCAATGGCACTGCGGTCGGCGCACATCGACGGTGTCGGCGAGCTGCATGTAGAACTTTGCTTCACGTTCGTACGTGCGGTGAGCAACGCCGGCCGCGCGGCTCTCTTCTCCCGGTGAGGGCAACTTGACGACGACCGATGCCGGCACATCCGCCCTGGGCGACTCGATGGTGACGCGGTAATTGGCGCCGATCATCCCTTCGCCGATGCGCTCGGGGTCGCCGGTCGACACCCCGGCACCGAACACTTGCTCCCAGAAAGCAGGTGTCAACGACGAGAGATCACGCACGGGCACAAACTAGCGTCGGGTGCGGTGGCGCCGAACCGTTTCACTCCCCTCCTGCGACCCCGCATGATTGCCCTTCACGTGTTGGCAATCGTGCTGGTCGTCGCGATGGCGAACCTTTCCGCGTGGCAGTTCGGACGCCTCGATGATCGTCGCGCGTTCAACGAACAGGTCCGCAGTCGGGCACGGATGCCGGCGACCGCAATCGCCGACCTGATCGGCCTCTCGCCCGACGAGGTCGAGTGGCGTCCGGTGGTGGTTCGGGGAACTTTCCGCCCCGAGGACGAAGTGATCGTTCTCAATCGCAGCCAAAACAACACGGCGGGGGTCGATGCCCTCACACCGCTCGACTTCACGATCGACGGCCGGAATTTCGTGGTCCTCGTCGACCGGGGCTTTGTTCCCCTCTCCGCCGAGATCCCGCCACCCCCTTCGGGTGATGTGGAATTCCTCGCACGTGCGAGAAAGTCACAGGAACGTCGACTCGGCGGCTTGACCGACCCTGCGCAGGGCGTTTTGCGTGAGGTGCAACGCGTCGACGTGGAACGGCTCGCCGATCAGATGAGATCGAGCCCCGACCAGACGATTCTTCCCTTCTACGTCGATTACGTGGCATCGCTCGCGGGCGCCGACGACATCGTCGACAGCATCGCGAACGTGGCGGGCCCCGAGCTCACCGAGGGAACGCATCTTTCCTACGCGATCCAGTGGATCATCTTCGCGCTGTGCGCGATCGTCGCCTGGTTCATCCTCGTGCGGCGCGCGCTTCGATCTCGGCCATCCGCCTGAACTGCTCGACCACATTCGGCGTCACATAGTCGGCATCCGTGGTGCGGTAGACGGTGTCGACGTTCACCGCGATGCGTCCGAATTCGCGCAGGTCCCGCGTCGCATCGAGACCCTGCATCTCGCGCACGATCTGCCACGCGGCATCGAAGGCATCGATCCCGTTGGCGTGACATTCCCGTGCGGCGGCCAGAACCGTCGTCAGGTAGTCACGCACCGCCACCACCCCCGTCTTGTCGGTGACTGGGCCGTGTCCCGGCACCACCGTCTCGACGTCCAACCCGAGCATCAGGTCGCAGGCGGCGACCCAGTTCTCGAGCGGTCCAGCCCACACGATGGGGGCACCACCGATGAAGAGAATGTCCCCCGTGAAGACGGTTCGTGAGTCGGGCACGACGACGATGGTGTCGCCATTCGTGTGTGCCGGACCCACTTCGATCAACTCGACCGCACGTCCACCGATTTCCAGCTCGAGACGGCCCTCGAAGGTGCGCGACGGTGGGGTCATTTCAATGCCGTCGAAGCGAAAGTCCCCGAAGAAAGACCGGAACAACTCGCCGACGTCACCGGGAGCTGCGTTCAACTGCGCCATCATCGCCGGTGGCACGTGGTGCATTTCATCCGCGGCGGCCCGCGACGCGATGATTTCACGATCCGCGACGAGTTGGTTGCCGTAGCAGTGATCGCCGTTTGCATGCGTGTTCACGACGGTGCCAATGGGTGCGGTGCTCGTCGCTCCGGCCATCGCCGACAACATTGCTGCGGTCAAGTCGAGATCGAAAAGCGTGTCGACCAGCAGCGAGGCACCGTCACCGACGACGAGACCTGCGTTGCTGTAGCCCCAGCCGCCATCCGGCTGCAGGTAGGCGTGACACCCCTCGGCAACCTCGTGAAGGCCGAGTGCAAATGGAATCCCCGCGTGCGCCATGTCGACAAGTCTGACACGCGCTCAGCGGAGGCGTTCCGCGACTCCTGAAGCGATACGACCGGCCACCGCCATGACGGGTATTTGAGTCGCGGCACGGGGTATGTCGGGAAAGACCGATGCGTCGGCGACCCACAAACCGTCCACTCCGAAGACGGCCCCCGCGTTGTCGACAACCGCATCGCTGTCACGTTCCGCGCCCATGCGGCACGTCCCCACGGCGTGTGAGTACGCACCGGGTTGGCGGCGCACGTACGAGATCACGGTCTCGTCATCGTGTGCGAGCAATGCCGCAAGCGGCGTTCCCGCCGCATCGATCGACACCGACTCGACGACGCCTTCGAATTCTTTCGCCGCACACAGATCCGCAGCAAGCCGAAGTGCGGCGAGCATGCGCGTCGCATCGTCGTGGGTCTCGATCGTCCCCAGCACCACCTCGGCGGTTCCGTCGACCTCGACGACATGACCGACAGATGACACTTTGGTGACGGCCACGACCAACTGGTTGGGGTCGACGGGCAAGAGATTGATGTCGGAGTCGTCGACAGAGGAGGCCACGACCAGTCCGGTGACGTCGAGAGGAACATGGGCGTTGTCAACCCCATCACGAAGACGCAACCACAGCGAGATGGCGGGATGATCCTTGAGGTTTCTCCCGATGCCGGCTCGCGACACGCCACTGCGCCGCAGGAGAATCGGACTCCACACCGTGCCCGCGGCCAGAATGACACCGTCGGCAATGAACTCGTCGTCCCCGACCACGACTCCATGTGCACGGTCTGCCTCGACTGCGATCTCGCCCACCGGCTCGCCCGCGTGGACGACCATGCGCCCGGCGTCCTCGAGCACCCGCGGGGTAATGAAGACGCTGAATGCATCGGCACGACGCCCCTCGCGCAGCGACAAGGCCACCAAACCCGCGCCGTCGTAGGTTTCCCCCACGTGTCGCGCGTCGCCCGCACCCATTCCTCGTGCCGCAGCCAAGACTGCCCGCGTCACCGGGCCCGTTTCCGACGCTGATGCGAAGTGGGAGGGAAAGCCGAGCAGTGCGATTTCTGCACTCACGGATCTCCAGTTCCAACCAGTGCATCCATGCACGGCAGACCATGCGTCCCAATCCTCTTTCGTGCCCCACATCTGGACCAGTGCGTTGATCGCGGTGGTGCCGCCGAGTGCACGCCCGCGCAAGTAGGGGTACCGAAACCCACCGGTGTATGTGGAAGCGAACACCGAGCCATCGATCAGGTCGACCCGCGACGTGGATTCGGCGAGATGGGGCGACGTGTTCGTCGCCGACGCCTCACCCGCCTCGAAGAGATGCACCTCGTAACCGGCATCGAACAGACGCGCAGCGGCCACACAGCCCCCGGCGCCCGCGCCGACAACGACGATGCGGCGACTCAGGAGGACTTTCCTGCGTCGCCGTTCGCCGACTCCGCGTACCTGCGCGCTGCATCTGCGTAGTGAAATGCCGTCGGTAGGCCGTGCAAGGTCGCGCCACCGTCGACGCACAGGGTCTGGCCGGTGACGAATGCGCCCTCGTCGCTGCAGAAGAAGAACGCGGCTTTTGCAATGTCGTCGGAAGAACCCATCCGTCGCAGCGGCGTCAGTTCCTGCAGGGCCTGGATGGCGGGCTTCACCTGGAAAATGCGGGCCGTCATCGGCGTTTCGATGAGACCCGACGCGACACAGTTGAACCTGACGTTCTTCGGGCCGTACTCGACCGCCGCGATCTTCGTCGCGTATTCGACACCGGCTTTCGAGCTGCCATAGGCCGCGAGACCCACGGCCGGGCTGTGGGCGGTCTGCGACGAAATCGAGAGGAAAGACCCACCACCCGTCGCGGCCATCGAATTGCCGAAGTGTCGCATGCAGTAGATCGCTCCGGTGAACTGCACGGCCTGCATCGCCGTCAGTTTCTCGGGCGTCAAGTCCGCGATCGGGGTGCTCTGTTCGTAACCGGCACAGTTCACCGCGATGTCGATGCGACCGAAATCAGCCTCGACCCCGCCCACCAACGTGCTCACGTCTTCATCGACGGTGATGTCGCAGGTGTAGCCCTTGCCGCCCACTTCCGCTGCTGCCGCATTCACCAAATCGGCGCGCCGCGCTGCAATCGCCACGCGCGCCCCTTCGGCCGCGAACCGCCGCACGATCGCCTCACCAAAGCCACTGTGTCCGCCGATGACGACGGCGACTTTTTGATCCAACTGCCCCATGTCTCCCCCAATCGCTTCGGGGAAGATTCTCCGCTAGTTGGTGCTTCTTGGCAAGCCCGCAAGGTGGCCGGCGTCGTTGTAACGAACGATCTGCCAGCGCCCGGGGCGAACGTGCACCAGTTCGGTGACCGATGTGTTGAGCGTGTGCACCTCGAACTCGCCGACCGGTGCGCTGCGCAGGGCGTGACGCAGGCAGGTGTCGATGACACCGGCGTGGCACGCAACCACCACGGTGCCGCCCGCCCAGGTGTCGACAGTGCGACGCAATGCACCACCCACGCGGAACTGGAACGCCGCGACCGTCTCGCCCCCGGGGTAGGTCTCGTCGTACGGGTCGATCGACCAGTCACGGTGACCGAACTTCTCGACGAAGTCGGCATAGGTCATGCCGTCGCACACCTCGCCCGGGTCGTGTTCACCCCAGTCGGCATCGATGACGAGATCGGGATGGCCGAGTGACGGCGCGATGAGGTTCGCGGTCTCGATCGCCCGTTTGTAGTTGCTTGCCACGAAAGCCGCGGGGGCTTCGATTCCCTCGGCGAGCCAACGCGCGTTCAACGCTTCTGCTTGCTTGCGGCCCAATGCGGACAATCCCGAACACTTGCGCGGACCACCGATCATCTTGTCGACGGCGACTTGGGATTCGCCGTGACGCACGAGGACGATGCGCGTACCGGTCACGCCAACTTCTCCACGAACGCCTCGAGCTGACGCAGGTTGCGACACTCATAGACGCCGTCGGTGTGCGAGCCGTACTCGCCAACGATCGAATCACCGGTGTTCCAATACGAACGCGGCTCGGGGTTCAACCAGTACACGTGGCGCGCGCGGTGCTTCATCTCGCGCACGACCCAACTCTGTGCCGCGTGGTAGTTGTTCCGCGCGTCGCCGAGCAGAAGCACGGTGGTCTTCGGGCCGACGTCTTTTCCGTAGCGCTCCCAGAACACTTCGAATGCGTGTCCGTAGTCGCTGTGGCCGTCGACCCAGACGACGTCGGCTTCTGTGTTCACTCGATGAATCGCCTCGGTGATGTCCTCGGTCGCCTTGAAGTACTCGGTGACTTCGTCGAGACCGTCGATGAAGACGAACGAACGCACCTTCGAGAACTGACCCTGGATCGCATACACCAGCATCAGCGTGAACCGCGCGAATGCGGCGACGCTGCCGGAGATGTCGGCCACGACCATGAGTTCAGGTTTGGCCGGACGCGGATACTTGAACTTCGGCTCGGCAGGGACGCCTCCGTAATTCAACGAATGGCGAACCGTGTTGCGGAAGTCGAGGGGCCCCTTGCGTCCGTGACGGCGCTTGCGGGCCAACCGTGCGGCCAGTTTGCGGGTCAGGGGGTACAGGGCTTTTTTCAGGCTCTGCATCTCGTCGCGCGATGCGTGCATGAACTCGACATCTTCGGGCAGCGGCTTGCGAAGCGTCTTTGCCATCGCTTCGGCACCGCGGTCCGCCACCAGACGACGACGGATTTCGGCCTCGATCTCCTGTTTGAACTGTTCGATGCGGTGCTGCATCTCGTCGTTCTCGAGACGCCGCTCGAGATCGGTGATCGGCTGCTGTCCATCGTCGGACTTCGCCTGCTCGATCTTGCTCATCATGTTGTCGAGGTCGAGATTGCGGAGGGTCCGGTACAGGTAGTAAGTGCCGCCGACCGGTCGTCCCGGTTCCATACCCGCGAACCGCTGCACCGCCTGCTTGGCGAGGGCGCGCATCATCGCCTGGTCGCCGTCCATGAGGGCCCGCATGAGCAGGTTCATCAATTCTTCCTGGGTGAGCGAGTCCATCGCTCCGGCGCCGCCCTTGCCCTCGCCCTGACGCATCTGCTCTTGCATCTCGCGCCAGAAGTCGCCCGCGTCCTCGTCGTCTTTCAGCGCGTATTCAGGCCCCCGCAGACTGAAGTAGACCTCGAAGACCGTCTCGAAGGCGCGCCAGTGGGCCGCGTTCTTCACGAGGGTCGCACCGAGCGCCCACTTGAAGGCCTCGCGGTCTTCGAGTGGGATCTGCTTGATCGCCTCCATGGCGTCGAGGTTTTCGGTCAGGCTGACCGGCAACCCCGCATTACGCAATTCGGCAACGAAGCCGGACATCAGGTCGAGCATCCTGCGCTTCCGACTACTTGTCCGACGACAGTTCCTTCGCCGCCTTGGCGATGTCGGTCTGGTACTTGAGGAGGATGTGCAGGGTCTCCTTGGCCTGTTCCGCGTCGATGTGTTCGATGCCGAGCAGCATGAGGGTGCGCGCCCAGTCGAGGGTCTCGCTGACCGACGGGGCCTTCTTCAAGTCGAGTTGGCGGATGCTGCGAACGATGCGGGCGATCTGGTCGGCGAGGTGTTCGGTGATGCCATCGACCTTGGCGAGGACGATCTCCTTCTCGCGGTCCATGTCGGGGTAGTCGACGTGGAGGTAGAGACAGCGGCGCTTCAGGGCCTCGGACAGTTCACGGGTGTTGTTGGAGGTGAGGAACACCAAAGGAATCTGCTTGGCGGTGATGGTGCCGAGCTCGGGGATCGACACCTGGTACTCGCTCAGAATCTCGAGGAGGAGCGCCTCGGTTTCGACCTCCACACGGTCGACTTCGTCGATCAACAGGACCACCGGGTCGTCGGCGCGGATGGCTTCGAGAAGCGGACGCGTCAGCAGGAACTCCTCGCTGAAGATGTCGTCGTGCACTTCGGACCAGGAGTCGCTGTTCTTGTCGGCCTGGATGCGCAGCAACTGCTTCTTGTAGTTCCACTCGTAGAGGGCTTTGGATTCGTCGAGACCCTCGTAGCACTGCAGACGGATGAGACGCGCGCCGATGAGGTCGGCGATGCTCTTGGCGAGCTGGGTCTTTCCGGTTCCGGCGGGACCCTCGACGAGCACGGGCTTGCCCAGTCGGTCGGCGAGGAAGGCAACGCTTGCAATGCCGTCGTCTGCGAGATAGTTGACCTTTTTCAGGCCATCACGCACAGCCTGCACTGAATCGAAGCGGTTCCCCATGCCTGCACCCTACCGTTCGGTACGCTTGGGTCACCAATGGATGCGCCGCGCGACCTGCTGCGAACCAACGTTGCCGTCGCGGCGGGAACCGCGGTGTCACGCGTCACGGGTCTCGCCCGAGTGGTGGTCTTTGGCATCGTCATCGGCCAGACCGCCGTGGCCGACGCCTACGACGGTGCCAACAATTCGCCCAACTCGATCTACGAGCTCTTGATCGGTGGTGTTTTTTCGGCGGCACTCGTCCCGGTCTTCACCCGCTTGTTCCACGACGATGACGACGAGGCGGAACGGGCCGTCGTCTCGACGGCGATCATCACCCTTGCAGCCCTCACCGCGATCGCCGTTGCATGCGCACCGCTGATCTTCAGGCTCTTTTCGCTCAATCCGGCCGCGGGTGTCGACGTCGCCGACTACCGCGATGTCGGCACGATGCTTGCACGTGTCTTCCTCGTGCAGATCTTCTTCTATGGACTGACCGCACTCGCGACAGCCGCGCTCAATGCCCGCGACAAGTTCGTCGCTGCGGCGTGGGCCCCGGTCACGGCGAACGTCGTCATCATCGGACTTCTCGCCCTCATTCCCCTGTCGATCGACGGTCGACCCGGCCTCGACACCGTCGCTGACAACTCGACCGTGCGGTGGCTGCTCGGCAGCGGCGCCACGATCGGCATCGCAACGACCTCGATCATCGTGCTTCTCGTCGCGCGGGCATCCGGACTGTCGTTCGGGCTGCGACCCGATTTCCGCCATCCCGCGGTGCGCCGCCTCGCACGCCTTTCCCTGTGGACCTTCGGCTACGTGCTCACCAACCAGGTCGCTCTCGTGGTCGTGCGCAACCTTGCAGAACCGGGAAGCGGCGGACCCGACGCGTACACGAAAGCCTTCACTTTCTTCCAACTACCGCACGCCCTTCTCGCCGCGTCGATCACGACGACGTTTGCACCCGAGCTCGCGCGCGCCGCGACAACGGCCGATCGGGAAGCTTTCGTTGGGCGGCTGTCGCTCGGTGTCCGCCTGATCGCCCTCCTCACCCTTCCTTTTGCGGCCCTGTTCTTCGTCACGTCGCGCCCGATGATCGGCGCGCTGGTGCAGCACGGCAACTTCACCGCCGAGGCCGCA
>JBBANY010000023.1:2051-31106 GCA_040401695.1 Ilumatobacteraceae bacterium | reverse complement strand
GCGCCGCTCGCAACAAGATGATTCTGGGCCTCTTCATCCCGTTGCAAAACGGCGCGTGGACACCGTCGTTGTATCCACGCTCCACGGATTGGACGTTCGACTACAACGCAGAATGCACGGTGCGGGCCGAGGAGTTGGGCTTCGATCTCGTCTTTGGTCTCGCACAGTGGCACGGCGCGGGTGGTCTCGGCGGTGAGATGCGATTCCGTGAGAACACCCAGGATCCACTGCTCGTCACAGCCGGACTCGCTGCACTCACGAAGAACATCATGCTCATCTCGACGGTGCACGTTCTCTACGGATGGACACCGCTCTTGTTGGCCAAGTACGCCGCGACTCTCGACCACATGTCTAAGGGACGTTGGGGCATCAACATGGTGACCGGAATCAAGCCCGAGGACTTCGCGATGTTCGGTCTCGATCCGATCGAACACGATCTGCGCTATGCGATGGCCGACGAATTGCTCGACGTAATGAAGCGCCTCTGGTCGTCGACCGAGAATGTCGATCACGACGGACGCTTCTACAAGATGCGCAAGGGCTTCGTCTCCCCGAAACCGGTACATGGTCGACCAATCATCGTGAATGCGTCCAGCAGTGGTGCAGGAGTCGACTTCGCGGCAAAGCATTCCGATTTGCTGTTCATCACGCGACCCGCCGGCTCCGACGTCTACGGCCTATTGAAAGAGCACAACCAATCGATCAAACAGCGCGCGGCTGAAGCGGGTTACCAGATGAAGACGATCATCAACCCGCACGTGATCTGCGCGGACACCGAAGCAGAAGCGAAGAAGCGCCGCCAAGCCTTCATCGACCATGCGGACCCCGTGGCGCTCGACAATTTCTTCAAGTTCATCACCGGCGGCGACACCGTCTCCTGGAAGGGTGCGATGCGCGACGATTTGGCCGTGGGGGGGAACATGCAGATCGTCGGCACCCCGGAACAAGTCGTCGAGAAGATGCTGAAGTTGCACGACTGTGGCATCGACGGGATACAGGTCAACTTCTACGACTACCTCCCCGACCTCGAGTACTTCGGTGAACGCGTGCTGCCGTTGATGAAACAAGCAGGCCTCAGGAACTGAGGCGACGCCGAACATGGTCGCAATCGTCGACGCACCGACACTTCGTTCCTGGTTGAACGATGGCGAAGAAATCGCGGTTCTCGACGTCCGCGACGGGGGTCCGTATGCCCGCGGCCACATACTCGTCGCGACCAGTGTGCCGAGGGCGAACTTCGAAACACTCGTGCCACGGCTGGTACCGCGTCGCGCAACCCGCATCGTATTGACCGACGATGACGGAAGCCTTCTCGGCGAAGCGGCGGGACTATTGGAGGCGTGCAAGTACCCGAATGTTCATGTCCTCGAGCGCGGCAACGCGGGCTGGTCGGCGGCGGGCTATCAGCTGTTCTCGGGAAGCAACATCGTCTCGAAGGTGTTCGGTGAAATCGTCGAAGAACGCTGTGCGACTCCACACGTCGATGCTTCGACGCTGAACTCGTGGGCCGCAGAGGGACGTCCGTTCCGTCTGTTCGACGTCCGACCACTCGCCGAGTACCGCACCGTTTCCATTCCCGGTGCGACGAACTGCCCGGGCATGGAGACGGTTCTGCGGATCCCGGCACACCTCGATGACGCCAGCACCCCCATCGTCGTGAACTGCGCGGGGCGCACACGGTCGATCATCGGCGCACAGAGCCTGCGTGATGCGGGCATCGTCAATCCCGTCTTTGCTCTGCAAAACGGGACGATGGGTTGGCAACTCGAAGGTTTCGTCCCTGATCACGGTCAATCGAACATCGTGACCGAACCGTTCGGAGAAAACCTCGACGCGGCGCGCTCTCGTCTGCGTGATCTCGCCACACGTCACTCCGTACGGTTCATCGATCGCCCGACTCTCGACGAGTGGATCGCCGACACCACACGCACCACTTACCTCTTCGACGTGCGTCTCGCCGAGGCGTACTCGCTGGGACACATCCCCGGCAGCGTGAACGCACCGGGTGGACAACTCATCCAGTCCACCGACACATTCGCCGCAGTTCGCCACGCCCGCATCGTCCTCGTCGACGAACACGGTGTTCAAGCCGTCATGACAGCACACTGGATGGCGAGGATGGGCTGGGAAGTCGCCGTTCTCGCTTCCACGAACGACGATCCGAGTCAGACCGCGCGAACCGCCCCCGCCACCTTGGTCGAACCCGAATCCGCGGCGCGGGCCATCACGGCCGAGGAATTGCAGGAGCTGATCTCAACGGGAGCATGTGACGTGGTCGACGTCGGCGAAAGCTATTGGTATCGCCAGGGTCGTATTCCGGGCTCCCACTACGCGATGCGCAGCGGGCTGTCGATGGCGCTCGGAAGGTTCCCGAAGAACCGGACTCTGGTGTTTTGCTGTTCGACCGGAGCACAAGCACCCTTTGCGGCCGGCGACGCGATCCGGATGGGATTCAGCGACGTTCGATTCCTCAAGGACGGCCGGCCGTCGTGGCGACGGACAGGCGGCAGTTTCGAATCGATCGGTGATGGCGACGATGAACATCTCCTCACCCCCACCGACGATATGTGGTATCCGCCGTGGGCCCGCGCCGAAGGAGCGCGCGAGGCCATGAAGGAGTACCTGTCGTGGGAGGTCGGCCTCGTCGACCGTTTGAAGACCGAGGAGTACCTGCGCTTCGCGCCGGATTTCGACTTGAACTAGTTCGCGTGTGCGACGCCAGCGACCACACTCGCCGCGACACCGATGTCTTTCAGTCCCGACCGGTCGACACTCAGAGGGTCGTCATCGAGAACGGCGAAGTCCGCGTACTTGCCCGATTCGATCGACCCGACACGGTCGTCGATCTTCAGCAGGAAAGCAGCATCGAGGGTCGCGGCGCGAAGGGCACTCTCGGCATCGATGCATTCGGATTCACCGAGGACGCGTCCCGCGGACGTGATGCGGTTGACCGCACACCACATCGTGAAAAGCGGATCGAGTGGCGTCACCGGCGCGTCACAGTGGATCGAAAATGGAACACCGAGGCGCTTTGCAGTGCCACACGCATCGAGCTTGCGGGCGCGTGCCGGCCCGGCGGTGTGCTCGCGGTGGGTTTCGCCCCAATAATAAATGTGGTTGGCGAACAGGTTGACGCACAGGCCCAGTGACTTCATTCGCCGGAATGCGTGGTCGGTCGCCAACTGTGCGTGCTCGAGGCGATGCCGGTGGTCGAATCTCGGTGTGTCGAGGAGAAGACGTTCGTACACGTCGATACCGCGGTCGATCGCCTCGTCCCCGTTCGTGTGAAGCGCAAGCTGGAATCCGGCGCGGTGGTAGGGCGCCATCATGTCGAACATCTCGTCGGGGTCTGCGAACCACATGCCGTTCGGATCGCCGCAGCAGTAGCCCGGCCAGTTCATGCGCGCCGAACGCCCCTGAATCGAGCCGTCGAAGATGAACTTCACGGGACCCATCCGGAACTTGTCACTCCCGCGACCCGCGAGTGAGGTGATGTGTGCGAACGTGTCGTCGCCGTAGCGAGCATTCAACGTCTGGACGAAGGGTGCGTACACCACCCGCATCGGGACGTCGTCACGCTCGACGACCTCGCCGTATTTCGTGACCATTCGGTCGGTTGCGCCGAATGCAAGGTCCGTCACCGTCGTGCAACCGACCTGACGCGCCAACACCGAGGCGTTCACCGCCGCCTCGGCAGGATCCAGTTCGAGATGAACGTGTGTACCGAGGACCAGGGTCAACGCGAGCTCACGCAATTCACCGTTCGGTTCACCGTCCGAGCCGCGCATGACACCCTCTTCGGATCGCTCGCGTGTGATGTTGGCGAGTGCCATGAGGGCGCTGTTACAAACGCCGAGGTGGCCGTTCGAATGCAGAACAAAAATCGGTCGCGTGGTGCTCACGCGATCGAGCACCTCCGCCGTGATCTGGTCGCCGCCGACCATGTTCGGATCCCAACCCAGGCACACGAGAATCTCGTTGGGGTCGGCAAGCGCAGCATCCGCCCCACGCATGAGGTCGAGCGCGGCAGCAAGTGTCGGACAGCCCGGTTTCGTGGTGCCATCGGCAGCGCGCCGGGCGTAGGCGCCCACCCATGGAAACGCCGACAGTGAGCCCTCCTCGAGCATGTGACAGTGGGCTTCAACAAAGCCGGGAACGATCACTTTGTCGAGAAACATGTCGTCAACGATCGGGTTGCGACCCGCAAGATCGGCGGAGACATCGGCAAAGGATCCGGAATGAAGGACCCGACCCTCGAGCACCGCCACCGCCTCGGCGAACGGCATCCCCGAATCGAGGGTGACGATGCGCCGAGCGCGGAAAATGCGGGGTCTTTCGCTCACTTCCCCGAGGCTAGTTCTCAGTTTTGCGGCGGAGCAGCGCCTCGAGTCCAGGAGGAGTGTTTTTTGAGAAGAGTTTTCACTTGCATGGATTGTGGCGACCACTACGGTCTTGTCGTGGGACGAATCCGGGGGGATCGCCATGGAGCCATGGGAACTTGATGCAACGTCTGCGGCGGCGCTGATCGCCAAGCGCGACCTCTCCGCGCTCGAATGTGTCAACTCGCACCTTTCTCGCATCGATGCCATTAATCCACACCTCAATGCCATCGTTCGTCGAACCGACGACGATGCCCGTCGGCAGGCCGCCGACGTCGATGCGGGCCGTGTCACCGGTTCGCTTGCCGGCGCGGTCGTCACGACGAAGATCAACACCGACCACGTTCCCTACCCGAGCGACAACGGCATCAAGGCGCTTGCCGCTCATCAACCCGTGGAGACACATCCCGGCGTCAAGGGACTGATCGACGAAGGCCTCGTGATGGTCGGCCGTACGAATTCCCCCGCATTTGCAATGCGATTCCATACCACAAACGACCTGCACGGCGAAACACTGAACCCCTTCGACAGGGACATCAGCTGCGGTGGGTCGAGCGGTGGCGCAGGTGTTGCCGTCGCAACGGGCATGTGCCAGATCGCCCAAGGCAACGACATCGCCGGGTCGATTCGTTGGCCTGCGACACTCAATGGCGTCATCGGTCTTCGTCCGACGATCGGTCGCATTCCCGGTGGTGGCACCAGCCCGACCGTCGGACGCGGCTGGGGTGCTGCGAACATGTCGACCAATGGTCCGCTCGCGCGCACCATGGCCGACATACGCACGGCGTTCCACGTGATGAGTGCGAACAACTGGAACGACCCCAACTGGATACCCGTCGAACATCGATTCACCCACGATCATCGACCGATCAAGGTCGGCCTCGTCACGAGCGACGGCGACCACATCGATCCCCATGTGGTCGATGCGGTGAAGCGGGTCGGCACGGCCCTCGAGGACGCGGGTTACGTGGTCGACGAGGTGTCCCTGCCGTTCACCGACGTCTTCTTCACGCTGTGGGAACGCCTCGGGGCACTCGACCTCGCTCTTGGCCTCGCACCGATGCTGAAGGACATCGACGACAGCGGCCTCCACGCCGCGATTTCCGACTGGGTGACGACCTTGCCTGCTCCGACACCCCAGACGTTCATGTCGGCACTCGTCGATCGCGACTTCGTGATGCGCGCCTGGACGAGATTCTCCGCCGATCATCCGATCGTCGTGTCACCCCTCATGGCCCTGCCATCTATTCCACGCGGGTTCGATATCGACCACCCCGGTGCCATGGCCGAACTCATGCGAACCGGTCGTTGGGGCGTCAATCTCTCGGCAGTCGCGATGCCCGCGCTTGCCTTTCCGACGGGCAAGGTGAACGGCGTACCGATCGGTGTTCAGTTGTTCTCGCGCGCCTGGCGCGAAGACCTGCTTCTCGATGCGGGTGACGCACTCGAGGAACGATTCGGCGTGGTCAAGCCGACGAACTGCCTCTGGGCACAGTGAACTGCCGGCTCGGTCAGCCGTGGCCGGGAATCGTGCGCCACGGGCCGGCGTCGGCGCGTGGTTCTTTCGGCAAGCCGAGAATCTGCTCGCCGACGATGCCGCGCTGTACCTGACTGGTGCCGGCGTAGATCGTGCCGGCGCGCGCGTTCATGAACACGTCGACCCAGCTCGCGCTCGAGTTCGGTGAACCAACGGCGTCGGAGCGGATGTAGGTCTGTGCGGGCGTACCGGTTGGCGTGAGTGCATCGGCACCGAGCACGTCGACCGCGAGTTCGGTGACTTCCTTGTGGTACTCGCTCCAGAACAACTTGCCGATCGACGCGTCAGGGCCGGGCTTCTTGCCGTTCAGGAAAGCGGTGAGAGCGCGGTATCCGAGGAAACGCATGACCTCGACCTTCGTGTGGGCCTTCACCAGGCGCTGCCGCACGTGGGGATCGTCGTTCAAGCCACGTTCCTTGACCATCTCCGTGAGTTTGTCGAGTTCCGCACGGAACGACAGTGCATTGATGGCAGCCCCGGCACCGCGCTCGTTGCCGAGCAGGGTCATCGCGACCATCCAGCCGCCGTTCACTTCGCCGACGACGTTGCCCCTCGGACAGCGAGCGTCGGTGAAGAACACCTCGTTGAACTCGGACTCGCCCGACATCATGCGGATGGGTCGCACCTCGACACCCGGCTGGCGCATGTCGACGAGCAGGAACGTGATGCCCTTGTGCTTCACCTCGTCGGGCGACGTGCGGGCGAGCACGAAGATGTGGTCGGCATGGTGTCCACCCGTCGTCCAGATTTTCTGGCCGTTGATGATCCACTCATCACCGTCCAACACCGCACGACAGCCGAGGTTGCCGAGGTCGGAGCCGGCGGCGGGCTCGGAATAGCCCTGACACCACAGGTCCTCGCCCGCAAGAATGCGCGGCAGATAGTGGCGCTTTTGTTCTTCGGTACCGATGGCAAGGAGCGTGTTACCGAGCATCGCGATGCCGAAGCCGTCGTTGTGGCCGCCAGTGGGGACGCCCGCCTTGAAGAACTCCTCGGTGAGCACGACCATCTCCATCGATGACAAACCCTGACCGCCGTATTCCTTCGGCCACTGCACCGCAAGGAACCCGTTGGCGTAGAGGGTCTTGCGCCACTGGTTGGTGAACTCGAACGCCTCTTCACGCGACAGTGCGCCGATGCCCTTCCATCCGGTGGGCAGGTTCTCCGCAAGGAACGCCTTCACCTTCGCGCGATACGCCTCGGCCTGCGGTGGGTAGTTGAACTCCATCGTTGCTGCGCTCATCTGTTGTCTCCGATCAACTGGGGTCCCACGACAGGTGCAATTCTTTCATGGCACGCAGCGTGACGTTCGGGTGGTGCGTGAAATCGTTCTTTTCGGGCGCAAAACGCAGGTTCGGGAGTCGCTTCACGAGAACATCGAAGGCGATGTTCTGCTCGAGGCGGGACAGGCCGGCCCCCGTGCAGTGGGTCTCGCCGAGCGAGAACGCCATGTGCCGGGCCGAGTTCGTGCGATCGAGGTCGAATTCGGCGGGACACTTGAACATTCGCTCGTCGCGGTTGCCGGCCGCGTAGCGCAGGTGGAGGTTCGACCCCTTCGGAATCTTCACACCTCCGACTTCGGTGTCGATGATCGCGTTGCGCACCATACCCATCGTCGGCGACTCGCAGCGCAAACCCTCTTCGACGAGGTTCTTGATGCGCGACGGGTCGTTGCGCACGGCCTCGTACACCCCCGGGGTCCCGAGCATCAGCCACATCGTCGATGTGAGGGCGAACGTCGTGGTTTCATTGCCGCCGATGTAGAGATGGTCGACGATGTTGATGATCTCGTGATCTTCGAGTGGACGTTGGCCATCGAAGCGCGCTTCGTTCACCAGAAAAGAAATGACCGAGTCGTCGGGAGCGGCCTTCTTTTTCTGCATGGTCGCGTGGATGAAGTGCTGGAACTCGACACCCGTTTCACCCGCGTAGACCTCTTCTTCGTGCGTCAGGCCACCACGGAACGGCAACACCCACGCCTCGGAATACCTCTTCAGTTTCGGGATGTCATCGAGTTCGAAGCCCATCATGATCGTGATGACGCGCACGGGCAGCGGTACGGCGAATGCCGCCACGAATTCGCAGTGCCCCACGTGGGCGAAGTCATCGACCAACTCGTTGACGATGTTCGTGATAAGGCCTCGACGCTTTTCGGAGCCCGCAGGTGTGAAGAACGGATCGGCGATGTCACGGTACTTCTTGTGTTGCGGCGGGTTGCTGCCGAGCATGCTCGCCCGCGGCCAACCCTTCGTCGCATAGATCTCTTTCACCACCGACGATGCACCGGCCGACGGAGTCGACTCGCTGGCACCACGCATGAAGACGTCGGTGCGTCGCAGAACGTCGTGGATGTCTTCGTATCGCGTGAGCACGTAGGTGTTCGTGCCCGGCATCTGCCAGACGGGTGCTTCCTCACGCAGCAGGTCGTAGCTCGGATACCAGTTCTCCTGTGTCGCAGGGTCGAAGAAGTTCACTTCGCCAACTGATCGCGGGTGTGCAGACATCGAATTCGTCCTACCTTTCGTTCAGCGTGTCGTTCATCGTGCGCGTCGATGCAAAACCGTCTAACGGGGTTGCGCAAGCACCCGAAAGACATCACCGATTGCGTGATCGGCCTCGAGAGGGTGACGAAACGACTGGGTGAAGTCGACCGAATAGGTGTTTCGACGCCCCACGTGGGTTCGCACCACGTACCCACCCTCGACCAGGTCCTGGACGATGCGATGTGTCGCACGTTCCCCGATGCCCACAAGGTCGGCGATCTCGGAGAGCCTGATGTCGGGATTCTGCGAAATGCACACCAGGACGTGCCCGTGATTCGTGAGGAATGTCCAGGACTTCTTCGCCGGTGGGGCCGCGGAAGCGGAAGTCGCTTTCTTGGGCCTCGGCATGGGGACAAGCGTAGCGGTAGGGTTTTTGCCAGGACTTCACGAAGGGGGCATCACGTGGCAGTCGTTCGACCCAAGCCGATCATCAATCACGGTCCTGCGCCGGTGCAGTCGTTGCCGATCACGCCCGAGCGCTACATCTCGGCCGAGTGGATGCAGCGCGAGTACGACGTGATGTGGCCCAAGCACTGGTTGTTCGCCTGTCTCGAACAGGACGTGCGTGAAACCGGCGAGTTCGTGCGCTTCAACCTGGGCCGCGAGTCGATCATCATTTCGCGCGGCCAGGACGGCAACGTTCATGCGATGTACAACGCCTGTCAGCACCGTGGCGCGCGCATCTGCGTGACCGAACGTGGCTGCGTGAAGTCATTCGTGTGCCCGTACCACGGCTGGTCGTACCGCCCGGACGGACATCTGGTCGTCGTTCCGGGACACCATCTCTTCGAAGGTGGCGTGAACCGCGACGAGCGTTCGCTGCCAAAGGTGCGTTGCGAAACCTTCATGGGACTCGTGTTCATCTGCATGGACAACGGTGCGCCGCCACTGGTCGAGTCTCTCGGTCTCGTGGCGGAACGTCTCGCCCCGTTCCACTTGGAACGCATGACGTTGATCGGCGACCAGACGGTTTTCCTCGAGGCCAATTGGAAGGCCGTCTTCGACAACTTCGGCGAGCTGTACCACGTCGAGCACATCCATCCACAACACGCGATGCTCTTCGACTGCCCCACTGCGCAAGTCGAACTGTTCGCGAACGGCCACACGAGCGTCGAGATCCTCGGTCACACCGTGAACTCGACGATGCCGATCCCCGACGAGGCGAACTTCTACCAGCGAGCGCAATGCGAGAAGTTCGGCATGGACCCGAATACATTCGATGGCCACGTTCTCGATTTCCGTCTCGCCATGCAGCAGCGCCGGCGCGAAATGGGCCCCGCTCTCGGTTACGACTACAGCGACCTTTCCGACACCCGACTCACCGACATCGAGCAGTACAACCTGTTTCCCAACACCATGGTCACGGTGCAGCCCGAGGCGGCGCTCGTCATGCGCGCGCGTCCGCACCCCACCGATCCGAACAAGTGCTATTGGGACAAGTTCACCTTCAAGTTGCAGCCCAACCCTGCGGTTGCCGAACGCGCGGGCGTGCCGTTCAAACCGTGGAAAGAAAGCGAACTCCTGCCCATTCCCCGGCCCGAACACGACGAGTTCACCCAGGAAGACGTGATCACCGGACGCAAGACCATGGATGCAACCGTCGACCAGGACATCCACTTCATCCGCGACATCCAGTCGGGAATGCACTCACGTGGCTTCACCAGCCAGTTGCTGAACGAGGAAGAAGCCCGCGTGCAGCACTACCACGACTGGCTCGACCACTTCATTGGCGCGCGTTGAGCGTTGCTGCTTGGTTGGGGCCGATCCGACAGACAGCTTTCGTCGTTCGCGACATCGAAGCTGCCGCCCGCGAATGGGTCGATCGCTACGGCATCGGACCATGGTTCATCGGCGAGATGGATTTTCCCGACACGTTCTATCGCGGTTCGCCAACCCGTCTTCATGCCAAGGGCGGCCTCGCACAATCGGGTGAGATGCAAATCGAACTGATCGAGCCCGACATGTCGATTCCCTCGATCTACACCGAGTTCCTCGATGCCGGCGGCACCGGTGTGCACCATGTCTGTTACTGGTGCAATCTCGACGCAGCCCGCGCGCACTTCGGTCCGGCAGGATCAGCCGAAGTACAGGGGGGTATCGCGCGCGGTCTCGAATTTCTCTACATGGGAGGTTTTGCCGGCTTTCCCTACATCGAGTTCATCGACCCGGGGACCGATCAATTGGCGCGATTCAAGAAGATCGCCGACGCCGCCGTCGGGTGGGACGGAAGCGATCCGATCCGTGGCCGCGTCTGACGACACCGTGGTTCCGGTCGACTTCGCACGTCGGGCTGCGTTCGCTTCCCATCAACTCATCGGCTGGATCTATTGGGACCCGCGGGCCGCGCAACGTCACGCGGAACTCGGGGTGAAAGACGGCCTCGGCCACTACATCGCGAATCGTGCGGCACCACTTGCCGCCGCAGGAGTCGACGCGGTCACCGCCGCATTCGGTTCGATCGACAGATTTCTCATTCATTTCTCCCTCGATCTCGCAGCGAGTGCAACGACCTGGGACAAGGTGTACGCCGCACGCAACGCAACAGTTGCCGAGGGTCTGCGCGAGCTTGCCCCCGACCTCTGCGACGGGCTTGCCGCGTTGAGTGATGATCTCTGGCGCGCGGTCGATGCCATGCCCTCGTCGGGGCGCGTGTTGTTTGCGGCGCACCGTGCATGGCCACGCGAGGAACACGACCGTCTCGTTTCGGCATGGTTGGCGGTCAACGCGCTGCGCGAGTGGCGCGGCGACACCCATTGGGGTCTCCTGACGGCACACGCGATCGACGGTGTCGAGGCAGGTCTGCTCCACGATGCCTGGATGGGTTACCCCAAGGAGTGGATTCCCCGCAGTCGCGGCTCAAACGACGAACAGATTGCCGTGGCCCTTGCGTCGCTCGAACAACGCGGTTGGGTGACCAACGGGGTCGTCAACGCCACGGGTGTCGAGTTCCGACAGTGGCTCGAGGAAGAAACCAACCGTCTGTGCGTGCGCTGTTGGGAAACCTTCGGCCGGGACAACACGCTGCGCTTCCTGAACCTCGTCGAGCCCGTTGGACACAGGTTCGTCGAGCACATCGATGCAACAGCGGGACCGAACTGGATGCCCGCCGCCCGACCGCGACGGGTGTGATCAGGGGCAGCCGAGCCCGAAAAATTGCGCACAGGTCGGACACAGGGTCGCAACACCGTCGGCGGTGTTCCATCGACGACCGTAGGGCGAGCCGCATTCGGTACACGCAAGCGTTTCCTTGCGCGGTGCAGGCGAAGCAGTTGGGTCTGATTCGCTCTTGCCGCGGCCCGTTTGGTCCATACGAATCAAGGTAGTCGGGTCCGACCCGCAGCGGCTGGGGGTGGCTGGATACTTTGACGACATGAGCGACGCTTCGTGGGGTTCCGAGTGGGAAGAAGTCGCCGACGTCGTTGTCGTCGGCAGTGGTGCGGCCGGCTTCGGTGCGGCATTCGCCGCGGCACGTGCCGGGGCACAGGTGATCGTGCTCGAAAAGGCCGCGTTCACGGGCGGAACCACGGGCAAATCGGGTGGCGTGATGTGGGTGTGTGACAACCCCGTCATGCGTGCACAGGGAATTCACGACGAACGCCCCGCAGCGCTGCGTTATCTCGCGCGCACCGCGTATCCGACGCAGTACAACCCCCGCCACGACACGCTCGGCCTGCCCGACAACAGGTACAAGGTGATCGAAGCGTTCTACGACCGCGGGTGCGAGGCGCTCGAAGAAGCGGTCGCTGCCGGAATGATGGAGCTCGAAGCCGTCGACTACCCCGACTACTACGCGCAGCTGCCCGAAGACGAAGCGCCATGGGGCCGGTGCATCCAGGCGAAGTATCCACCGGGTCACCGTCCCGGCATCGATCCCACCGGTGGTCAGTTTCTCGTCGATCGTCTGCGTACCGGCGCGGAAGATTTGGGGGCCAGGACGATCCTCGAGGCCGAAGTCGTGCACCTCGTGCGCAATTCAGCGGGTGATGTCGTTGGTGTGGAGGCGCGCATCGGTCGGCGCACGGCTTTGATCGGCGCACGCAAAGGCGTGGTGTTTGGTTCGGGAGGCTTTCTCCACAACCCCGAGTACACGCGCGAGTTTCTTCGCGGCCCCGTACTGGGCGGTGCTGCGGCAGAAGAAGCAACCGGTGATTTCATTCGCATCGGTATCGAAGCCGGGGCGCAACTTGGCAACCTCTCGCACGCGTGGTGGGCGCAAGGCGTGCTCGACATGCTGGCGCGCAATCGCGTCACCAGCCGCGACGTGTATTCACCGTACGGGGACTCGATGATTCAGGTGAATCGCTACGGACGCCGCGCCGTGAACGAGAAGTCGCCATACAACGAGCGCGGTCAGGTGCACGCGGTGTGGGATTCCGTTCGTGGCGAATATCCGAACCTTCTCATGTACATGCTCTTCGACGACGGCGTGTTGTTGAACCCGGAAGGCAGTCGGTTCCGCTTTCCGGTTCCCCCCATCGGAGAAACTGCCGACTACCTCGTGTCGGCTCCCACGTGGGATGCACTCGCCGACAAACTGCGCGACAGACTTCGCGGGTTCGAACACGTCACGGGTGGAGCCACACTCGACGAGTCGTGGGCGGACAACGTGCGCGACACCGTTGCACGTTGGAACACGATGGCCGCGAACGGCGTCGATGCCGACTTTCACCGCGGTGAATCACCCATCGAACAAACGTGGGCCGGCACCCCGCGCAATGGCATGCGCAACCCGACGATGCATCCGTTCACCAAATCGGGCCCGTATCACTGTGTGATTCTTGCGCCCGTCGGTCTCGACACGAAGGGTGGTCCCGTCACCGACGAGAACGCGCGCGTGCTCGACACGATGGGCTCACCTATTCCCGGTCTGTACGGCGCGGGCAACTGCGTTGCATCGCCGGCGGGACAGGCGTATTGGGGCCCAGGGGGAACTGTTGGCGTGGCGTTCATCTTCGGTTTCATCGCAGGCAAGCACGCCGCAACACATAGCGACCGCCGACCCGACTGACGCGCCCATTCCACGCCAAGATGTAGCCATGAACATCTTGGTGACGAACGATGACGGTATTGACTCGGTCGGATTGCACGTGCTTGCGCGCGCGATGCGCGAACACGGCAACGTCACGGTCGTCGCCCCCGACAGCGAGTACTCGGGTGCGAGCGCCGCGTTCGGTGCGATTCACATCATGCGTCCCGACATTCACCGTGTGCAGATCGACGGCATCGACGAAGCGTGGGCGCTCACCGGCCCACCCGCGCTGTGCGTGATGATGGCGCACCTCGGCATTCTCGACCGCAAGTTCGACCTCGTGGTGTCGGGCATCAATCCCGGCGCCAACGTCGGGCGCAGCGTGTACCACTCGGGCACCATCGGTGCGACGCTGACGGGTCGCAACTACGGCATGAGCGGAGTTGCGGTCAGCCAGGCTGTCGCGGGCTTCGGTGTCGAAGGCCAGGGCTGGGACGAAATGGTGAAGGGCCAACTGTGGGACACGGCCGCGACCGTCGCCTCGCACGTCGTCCGCGGGGTCATCGCAGCACCGCACCACGAGCCGCTCGTCGTGAACGTCAACGTGCCGAATCTGCCCCTCGAGGAAGTCAAGGGCTGGCGCCGCACCCGGGTGGGCCACGAACTTCCCCGCGCCATGGCCTCGGCCCGTAAGGAATTGAAGGAAGGCCACACGAACTCGTACTCCATCAAGTTGGAGATCGGCGAGGCTCTGCCGCTTCCCATCGACACCGATGGCGGGGCGGTCGAAGCCGGTGAGGTCTCGATCACATTCCTCTCGCGGTTGACCCACCACGACCTCGAGGGCGAGACCGGCGCCGAGGCCGCCCTGGCGAACCTGCTCGCCCGCTGACCCCGGCAACCTCGCTACATCACGTCACGCGGATTCTGACGCCCGCGACAGGTCCAATTGTGAAGTTTGGAACGCCGAGGTGCACCGACACCGTGACGCCCCAAGGATCAAACGTCACGCTAAGGCTCGCACTGACACTGTAAGGCCATCGGTCGCCCTCGTTGTCGGGCGTTCCCGGCCAACACCAGTCTCCCCACAACTTGCCATACACCCCGGCGCGACCGACAAGTTCGACGCGGGCCTGATTGCGGGCGGGGTTCTCGCGAATGTACAAAGTCGCCGAGAGTTCCGCCTTGCCACGGCCCCAACAGTTGCCGAGATCAAGACGACCCGTCGTGTACGTCCACGACGATCCAACCTCGAGACTGAATCCGTTCAGCAACGAAGCGTTGACGCTGAACTGGAAAGGCCCGATCGGGAACGACGCGGTCAACTTTGCGAACGAACGAACGCGCTCGCATTGCATGCGTGCGTTGCACTGCAAGTTGCCGGTCGAGAGGCGTCCACTCACACTGACGAGCCCGCTGAGAATGACCAGCTCACCACCGACATCGACCAACCAGCCGTCGCTGGTGAACGCCATTGTCGCGCTGGCTGAGAAGTATGCCCAGGAACGGCTGCCCGCCGCGACACGTCCGGTTGCGACAAACCCGTTGTTGTTGACACGGAAGGCCATCGACACCGAAGCCACGTACAGGTTGACGTTGGCAGACCCGCTGAGGTCGAACGTGGTTCGGCCGCGCGAGCGTTCGAACGTTCCGGTCAGGCGAACATTCGCGCCGGCGAGGCTGACGGTCGTATCGACCGCGAACCGGAAAAAGCCCCCGGTTCGCGTGAGTTCGACCGTCGCGCGAGCCTGGACAACAGTCAGGTCGAGGTTGACCGAACCACGAAGGCGGATGTCACCACCGGTGGAGAAACTGCCGCTGATGCTCGCCGTGCCCCCGAATCCGTTACCCCCAAGCTCGAGACTCGCCGAGACTTCACCGAAGAATTGACGGGCAACGGGAGGTGACGGCGCCAGAGTCGTCGTCGATCGTGCAACGGTCGTCGTCGTGCGTGGTGCGGCCGTTGTCACGACGGGACCGGGGACCGAGACGCGCGGATTCAGCCCACCGGGTGCTGTGATGGCCACGGTGCTGGTTGTCGGCACGACCGTCGCACGCGGCATCGTGGAGACAGTTGCCCCCCCGAGATTTGCCATGTTGTTGCCGGCCGCTTGCTGCATCGCACGCGCGAGCAGGGTGGACGACGTCGACGACGTCGAGCTTGTCGTCGTCGATGGCGTGCCCACCGCCCGCTGGCCGTTGCCACCACAAGCCTGACGCTGCGGGAAAGAACCGTTGGGTGCCGAGTAACCGAACTTCACGCTGCCGCTTGCGTTGAAGCCGGCGAAACTCATGTTCACGTTCACGTCCGTTGCGAAGTAGAAATCCCCCGACTGGGCGATGATCTCTTGGCCCATGACGTTCCGGATCCGTTCGGAGTTGCCGGCATTGCACCACACGACCTTTCCGGTGACGCTCCCCTGGAAGATGCCGAACACGTCGGTCCGCGCGCTCACTGAAAGAGCATTCCGGTTGATCGACCCGGACACCTCGAGAAGGTTGAACCCGGCAGCGGTGACCCGACCGCTGACCGCGATCGAGGGATTGTCGAGTGACATGTTGAAGCTGAACGAACCTTCGATGCGCAGCAGATCACCGAGCGACAGCGATGCATCGACCGAACCGCGCATGCTGCGGACACCGCTGCGGTCGATGTTGAGATCAAGGCTGACGTTGAGTGCCTGTCGCAACACCTCGACGGAACCGACCACGTTCAGATTCATGCGCACATCGGAGATGTCGAAGCCACCGGCAACACGGGCCTGCTTCACCTCGACGAGACCCGGAACGAGGCTCAGGTTGTCGATGGAACCCGAGAAGTCGAATCCGTCGTTCCGAACATTGATCGACGCGCGAACGCGCGTTGATCCGATACTCAACGCACCGCTGAAGCGCACGTACGAGTCAAGAGGTCGCAATCCGTAGGTCGCCATCTCGAAAGTGGTCTCTTCGAGTCGCAACGGGCCGACGTTGAATGCACCGATCGACACGCTCGCCTCGAACGTCGCGCTTGCGATGTCGAGATTCGCGGCAATGTCGAGCGGAACACCGAGAATCGAACCGCGGAACGTTGCGCGGATACCCGGCGCCACGGTCATACGTCCCACCGTGCAACCGAGAGGTGCAAAGGTCATCTCCAGCCGTGACGCCGACAAGGCACCGCCGAGGATGTTGACCACCTTGTCGTTCGTCGTCGGGCCCGAAGCGGTGAGAGACAGACACATGCTGTCGACCTGCACGTTGAGGATCGCCGTGATGACGACACCTCGCGACATGCCCAGCAGATCGCGGATACTGGCAGGCAACTCGATCGAGAGTCCTGCCCCGAATCCGGGGAAAGGATTGGGCGGCTGTAGCGAGAACGAAATCGCGAGTGCACGGACCGTGAGTCCGCTCACCCCGAAGGCGTTCGTCCATGGGCGTTCCTGCCCGTTCGCGTCGATACCGAGCGTGGCAGCAATCGAAAGGCCACCGGTCGCGGTCACCGTCAGGTCGAGGACCAACGGGACGCCGGATGGTTGACTCGGTACGACGAGTTCAGCAGCGCCATACAACCCGAACGTTGGCACGTAGTTGCGCATTGCGATTCGGATTCCGAGTTCGGTCAAGCGCAATCCCTTGCCACCGAAGTTGACGATCCACTTCGGACCACCCGTGTTGATGGCGATGTTGAATCCGAAATTGCCGGACGAGATGTTCCCAAGGGACAGACCGACGGGTTCAATTCGGACACTCTCGAGACCGAGCGCCCGGAGAACACCCTGCGGCATGTTGACCGCGCCGAAGAAAGTGGGATCGTTCGCAGGTAGCTGCTGCGGCGCAGGGGAACCCATCGGGTCAAAGTTCGCCACCGCGTAGGTGGCAAAAGCGACGCTCGCGTCGGAGAAGCTGGGCCCGCCGGGAATCGGTTCCCAAGTTCCGCGGATCCCGGCGGTCAACACCACACCCTGCTCGCTGTAGCGCACGCTTGCAGTGAGGTTGACGTCGAGGATGTTGAAGGTTCCCTGTGCGCTCGCGGTCGTTGACCCAGACGTCGGGATGACAATCGAGGCACTGGCGGCGGTCAGTCTGACACCCGGCGCCAGTCGGATTTCACCCACTTGTGCCGTGATCGTCCAGCCGGCCGCATCTTTCACCGCGGTGAAATCGACGGCTCCGGCAGCCGACGGAACCGTGATGCTGCCCCGCATACTGAATGTCGTTTCGCAACTCTCGAGATTCTCGAGGCTCGCGCACGTCGCCGACGCGGAAACTGCCGCATTGTTCACCGTAAAGCCAGCGAAGGGCTGCCATGTGGCACGCGCGGCCTGACTGAAAGAAACAGCCACAGTGACCTGGTTGCTCTGTCGCCGAATCGAACCGCCGAGCGTCTCGAGTCTCAATCCGGTGATCGGTTCCACATTGAAACCGGCCGGTGTCTGCAGGTTGATGGTCCAGTCGGCCGAGTCAAGTGACGGCAGTTCGAACGGCACGACAAACTCGCTGCCGGTCAGGTTGAAGGCGAGATTGCCCGACAGACCGAACTTCAAATCTGCTCCGCCACCACCACGAACCCGAATCGTCGGCGCGCGGAACGACACTCCGCGGAAAAACTCGAAGTCGCCGTTCAGACTGAGTGACGCATCCCACCGCCACCCGGACGCATCCTGCGCGACCGTGCCACCGACCTGTCCGCCGGCCTCGCGGCCGAGCAACGTGAATCGACGCGACGCATAGTTGGCACGGACGACGAACTTCTCGGGGATCGCGTTTCCGAGGAACGTGCGGAAAGCCGAAGGCGTCGTGACCGCTGCCGTGAGGTGAATCGTGTCGGCCGCGAGGGTGATCGTGGGCAGGCTCAGTGTTTGGAGTGCAGGTGTCGTCGGGTTCCACGAGACCGCTCGGTCCGCGTTGACAACGAAGGCAATTTCGGCGCTCACCTCGGGACCGCCGTTACCGAAGAGGCGGAGGTTGTTGATACCGCCCGTCACGACTGTCGAATCAGCCTTGAAGGCAACATTGACGCTGACATCCGTGTCGAAAACACGAGCCGTGGCGGTCGCAGTCGTTGACACGACACCCGCCCTGTTCTCATAGGTGAACGCGACAGACGACAGGGTGACGGTCGGTGTGATCGCGAGCGAGTTCACCGATCCGGTCAGACGAAGGGTGCGGGCCGCCGTGTCGACAGATCCGGTGACGTTGATCGACGTGGGTGTTGCGGTACGCAGGACCAGACTCGAGGCGATCGTGAACCGTGCATCGCATGCCGCACCGACGCGGCATTCAAGTCCGGCGGTCGCGCGCAGATCTGAAATCTCGGCAAAAGAATTGATCGCGATCGACGGGACACGGAACTCGAGTGAACCCGTGATGTTTGCGGCATTCCGGCTGATACCACCCGAAACCGCCGCACCGCGAAGAACGACTCCGTCAACGACAGTGAGGTCACGGGTCTGGCTCGCGTCGACCGCGAGAGACCACTGCTCAGAGGAGCTGAAGGTGATGCGCGCACCGACGCTGAGGCCCGCGAGTCCACCCGTTGAGAGCGCAAGTGTTCCACTGATCGACGTGGGTTGGCCCGTCGCAAACGTCATCGACATGTTCGACATCAACGCACCCGTGAACGGAGCCCACGTTCCCACGACCGAACCGCGCAGATTCAGCGCAGCCGCCGCACCGGTACCAATGGTGCCGGTGATGTCGGCCCGCAGTCCCGAGATGATCTCCACCCCGGCCGCGGCGACTTCGAATGTGGTTTCACCGTTCGCGGCCGGCACTGCGCGCGCGGACAACGAGGCACGGCTTCCGTCGGCACGTGCAGGACCGTCACCACGCAACCAAATCGACCTCAGATTGCCGTTCTCGATGCTGATCGTGGGTGTCCATGTCCAGCCGCCGAAAGCCGACAGCGCAGTCGACAACGACGCCGACAGCGCGCCGCGCAAGCGCACCGTAGGCCTGCCAAGGCTGATGTCGCCGATGTTGCGGAATGCGATGACCGAGCCCGAATCCTCGCCCAGCGCGACATCGTCGATCGGCCACGATGCAGGGAAGTCGAGGGTGCCACCGGTGAACTTCAAACCCGAAGAATCGAGGGATCCGGAAATGTTGACTGCTGAAATCCCGGCAAACGTGAACGACTTGCCGCTGAAAGTAAGACGAGTTCCCGTGGCGCAGGTCGGCCCTGCCGCAGCGACTTCGGTCGACAGATCGAGTCCGCTGACACCGGGAATGCTGCGCAACAGGCCACTCGCTGCTGCTGTCGTCACGTCGCAGAGGGAACCAAACGTCGTGACGGGTGTGACAACCAGGGGGAAACCTCCCAAGGCGACGATGCGACCCGCCGCATCGCGCGCAATCGCGGATACGACCCCGGTGACCGGCCGGGAAGACGTTGTACCGCTGATGCGAACACCCGCTGCAGTCGAAGTCAACGTCACGTCGGCTGATGCCGGGGCCAGCGACCAAGTGACGGTGCTGCCGGCGGGCGACGTTGCGATCACGTCACGTCGACCACCGCTCACGACGATGAGGGGTCGTGTCGGACTCGCGACATCGAACGTGATCGCCGCCGGAGCAGCCGCGTCGCCCACCTTCACGGTGACGATGTCGCTCGCCGACAAACCCGATGCCGTGACGGTTGCCCGCAGCCTCACGATTCCTGTGGTCACTGGTGCGGTGAATCGCAGAGTGGGTCCGGTTGCAGCCGACACCGCAGCAACGATGGCCGGGGCGTCGACCAACCCGGAGTCACCGGAGTCGATGGCCCACGTCCATGTGACGCCCGCGGTCGAGGCACCAACGACTGTCACCGCAGCACCGGGTGCAACCGAGACAGTTCCACTTCCGAACGCATCGGCGCGAACACGAATCGGCGAACCTCCTGCCGCCCATGGCTCGACGGGAGTTGCCGGAGGCGAGTCCACACCAGTGGGGGTCGAACGCAAAAAGACCCTGCGGTAGACGACCGACTTCGATGCTGGCCGGAACGTGGTGGTTGCAAAAGTCGGCCGCTCCGCACGAAATGGAAGCGTGCGCACGTTGCCGCTGTTCGAGAACGACGACGATTGTGCCGTTGCCGCCGGCGCGCGGTAGTCGGCTATCGGCTCGACTCGCACTGTCACTTCGTCGGAGGCCGAGGCAGATTCGTCGCGCACGGTTGCCCGGAACGTGAAGTTCGTTGCAGCATCGACGTCAGGTGCCGTGAACGAGACGTTGCCCTCTGCGTCCTTTGCGAGCGTGACCGCAATCGGCCCGGCGGTTTGCTTCCACTCGACGGTCGAGCCGTTGTGTACGGCATAAAGTGCGACACGAGTCGGCTCCATCGTGTTCGCCCGCGATCGGAACGAGAAGTCAGACACCATGTCGGGGCCGCTCGCATCGATGGTGAGCGGGGCAGTTTCGCGAACGAGACCGGCAGTGGTGCCACCTACGACGACTGCACGTCCAACCGCGATCGGCACGACCCGATACGACCAGGCACCTTCCGTCGCCGGACCTTGTGGACGAATGCTCACCTGGGCTTCGGGGCCCTCCTCGTCGGGCGACGACTGATCGGCCCGACACAACGCGACGCCGATGGCGAGCGACCCACCGATCCGGATACATGCCAAGCCGTCCCCGTCGACAGAGTCGATCCCCGCCGCCGCATCGGCAGCGGCAAGAAGCACAGGAGTGACTGCTGTTTCGCCGCGGTTTTCGACTTTCACTTGTGCCTTCGAACTCGCACCACGGCGAACCGGAGCCGCATCACCGACGAACGACTGCACTTCGATACGTGGAACATCG
This sequence comes from Ilumatobacteraceae bacterium, assembly GCA_040401695.1. GTDB lineage: Bacteria > Actinomycetota > Acidimicrobiia > Acidimicrobiales > Ilumatobacteraceae > F1-20-MAGs119. Next base: position 9,908 of record JBBANY010000023.1, on the reverse strand, counting down.
ACAACCAGAATGCGCTCGACAGACTGGGATGCTCCTGCTGCAGATTCAGCGCCCGACACCAACCGTGCAGAAATTCCACCTGCGATCGAGCGCACGATGTTCGGCGCACTGAGATTGAACACGACAGCGGGAAGCTGGGCATCAGCCGCAACGTCCCCGGACGTCGTCAACGAACAATCGAACTGTTGCCATGCATCTGCACCGACTACTTCGGCGTCGGCGCCGACCGCTTTCGCTGCGTCGGTTGCAGCGGACATGATCCCTTCACTCGGAAAAAGCGCGCGGTCAACCGTGGGGTTGTCGACGCACGACCAGTCGCCCGCTGCACGGACCGTGACAACTTGCGGAAACACAGCCGACACTTTCAACGCCGTGCCCGAAGCAACCGGTTCGGATCCGACGTTCTTCACGACGTATGCGACCGTGTCGGGCTTTGTCGGTGTGAGAGGCTCGACGGTGATCGCATCGAGGCTCCACGCCCCCGCTCCGTCGCGCTTGGCCGGGAAGAGCACCGGGATCGGCTCACCCTTCTGGCGGACGACGAGCGTGGTCGACGTCGAATTGTCGGCAGTCTTGTCGGCTGCCTCGCCGGGTGCCACGGCTTTCGCTGCGATGACGAGACCCTCGCCCGCATCGTCATTGACTCTGAACCGCACCACTCCGTTGACCGGCTTGCCCGGCTCGACTACTGCGACCTCACAGGCAGCGGCGGTACCGGGTTCACAGGTGAGTCCCGACGCTGACACGAATGTGGCACCGGCCGATTCGATCGAGAGAGCCACCTTGCGGGCAGGGCCACCGATCGTGGCGAGACCGAGATTCAGGCTCACCTCGGCTCCGACCGTGGTCAACGGGACTCCACCGGTAGGCGTCAGCGTCACCACGACGTTCGGCGGCTCTTCGGGCACAGGCAAGTAGCCGAGGTCGACCGATCCCGATGTCGTCCCGACAGAAAATGCCGGTTGCCACGCCACCGACGGGGCATCGAGTGCCGCGGATGCTGCGGGAACCACCCCGGAGAGAACCAGCGGCTCACTGAGAGCCCCCGGGGCAAGCGCTACGCCGTAACCACAGGCATCGGACGCGCAGGTCCAGTTCGTGCCTTCGGCCTTCGTATCTGTCAAAGCGCTCGTAGTGAATGGTTGCGTGATGGTGAGGCCGCTCACCTCGGTCGACCCGGGGTTCGTTGCAATGAGCGCCCAGGCCGCCACACGCCCCTCGACTGTCGACGGTGGCATGAACGCGAACACCTCGACGCCAATGGATGTGCCCCGGGGAACGGCTGTGACCTTGTACGAAGCGTCCGAGACGATCGACTGGCCGTTCACCTTGGCTGACATCGATGCAGAGACTTCGGTCATCGAAGCGAATGCCTGCTGAAGAGCAGCCTTGTCGATGTTCGTTCGCGCACTCGACAGCAACTGCTCCAACAAGGACTGTTCGAGGGACCCCAAAGCAGCATCTGCAGCAACTTCAAACGTTGCCAGACCATCCACGGATCCGAGCGGCGCAACAGGAACCGCCGTACTGCACGACGTACCCGAACACGTCCACCCTCCCTTGCCGGATTCGGCAGCGGGATAAACGGACGACAACGTGACGCCCGGTGGCAGCGATGTAAACCTGACAGTAAGCGGGCTGTCAACGGCAGTGGGGAACGATGTCGCGTTGTGCGCGGTGAACTTGACGAACATCTTGCCCCCGAGTGGTGCAAGCCGTGAACCGTCGAAAGAAAGACGAACCGCAGGTTGGATTTCGCTGTCAGCATCGTCGAATGGGCTTCCTGATGGCGCGTCTGGAGTGGTCGTCGACGGAGACGTGGTCGTCGACGGATCAACCGATGATGCAGAAGCACCCGTTGCACCCAGTGGCTCGGCGAACAGTGCAAACGCCACGACCAGGGCGACACCGGAGCGCACGCGGTTCTTCGTCGAGACGCTCATGATGCACATCCTGTTCCTGCGTATCCGCCGATGATTCGCGAGTCGCCGTCGGCGACAAGGACGGGTCGGTAGTGCGGTGATGACAGGACCACACGGTCGAGAGCAGACTCGCGAAGTGTCGCGGCGGTTGCGCCATCAGCCACGGCGGTGTCCGACAATTCCGCTGGTCCGCCGAACTTCAATGCCGTGGCACAGTCATTCACCGACCACAGACGATTCGCCCAACGCATTTCCGCAACCTTCAATTGTTGAGACCGACACGAACCGTCGGGGCATTCGAGAATCCAGCGCTCAATGGCATCACCCGCGATTGGTGCGTCTGTTCCCGTGCCGATGACGAACTCGGCTGACCAACCGTTTGATCTGTAGTCACCGACTGCAGCACTGGGATCGAAGCCGACCACCGACGTAACCGCGTCTCCTACCGAATTCCCGAGCACCGCGGCGATGACCCGCTTGGTCGAACCCGCCACGAAGGCACAGTTGATGCAGTCGACCGTTCGCCCACGCACGCTCAGACTCCATACGAGCAGACGCGGCCCGTCACCCACCCTCCAGGACGACGAGACGACCGTGAGAATCCCCTCGGTGTCGCTTTCGAGTGACACCGGCACAACTGCGTCGGAATCCGGTGTCGCTTCGACCGGCAACGACGGACGCGGCGTCGCGATCGGGTCGGTGGGTACCAACGTCGTCGTCGGTGCCGCCGACGCGGGCGGCACCACTGTCGTGGTTACGGCCGAGTTCTTCACTTTTCCGGTCGTTGACGGTGCGACTTCACCGTCGCCCGACGACCCGCACGCAGCGAGAGCAAATCCGACGAGCATCGCAACCGCGACACCACGGAAGACCATGGCCTTCGTTTTCATTCGTCCCCCGCTTTGCACTGCTCAGCAACCGCCCCGTCGATCACACTTTGTGCGGCGGTGAACTTCGTGTCCGCCTGCAGTTCTGCGATCAACTCATTCAATGCGCCAGGGTCGGCATCCGCAGCGACTGCCTCGGCAAGTTTCCTCATCGCCTCGCTCGAGATCGTGAGCGCATTCGCGAGATCGCCGCTCGATGCGCCGGCGACTTGTGCCATCGAATTGGCACGCTCATTCAACGACTGTGCAAGAGCGTCGTTCGTCGCGGGCTCCTCGGCAGAGCCAGGGAGAGCGTCGGTTGCGAGCGAACACAGTTCGACATCACCCTGGGGCGTCGTCGGCAGCGGTCGCGCCGTCGAGTCGGCGGTACCGTCGGCCTCGCTGCTGCTCGATGAATCGGAATTCCCACAACCGAGACAAAAGAGGGCGACGAGGAGCGCTGCGGCTGTTCTCTTCACGTCGACCCCCGGTTTGGCAATTTTTCAAGACGAATCTAATCAACCGTATGAGCCTTGTTTCATCGCCCATCCGGTCGTGGTACCTGGCTGAATGAATAGTCCAGAGTTGGGATATCCACACTTAGTGCAATCGTGCGTCTTACCGTCCCACTTGCAGGGACATCCTGCAGAAATGGGGTTGATACCTATGTACGTCATCGGACAACTGGTCCTCCTGTCAGCAGTCCTCACCGCGGTCCTCGCGGTGATCGACTCGGTCCTCGGACTCGTCAAGCTGAACAGCACCGTGAAGAACCTCCCGATCATCGGGGCCCACTGGGGTCTCGGGATCTCGATTCTCATGGTCTGGTGGATCGACACATGGCCGGCCGCCGGCTGGGGACTCGTCATGAAGGAAGACTGGATGAACATCGTTGCCAACGGCGCGATCGTTTACGCAGCCATCCCGTTGCGCGACGCAATCATGAGCATGGTGAACAAAGGCCTGCGCGCCTAGCACTCACCACTGACAACTAAAAGGGCCCGTCGGATGCGTCCGGCGGGCCCTTTGCTTTTGTCCCCTAATCTGACGAAAGAAAGCAATTCGGGGGGAAACATGGGGCAGAAAAAGAACTTCAAGGGAGTCATCGGCCGCACGTTCGAGGATTCCAAGTTCTCATGGGAGCCACTGAACGAACCGCCGGCCGGGACTCCCAACATCCTCATCGTTCTGCTCGACGACGTCGGCTACGCGCAATTCGGTTGCTACGGCAGCGACATCGCCACACCCACTTTCGATGCGCTCGCCGCGAACGGACTTCGCTACGCGAACTACCACACGACGGCGCTGTGTTCACCCACGCGCGCATGTCTGATGACCGGCCGTAACCACCATTCGAATGGCATGGCGCGCGTCATCGAAATGACATCAGGCTTCCCCGGCTACGACGCGGAGATTCCCCACGAAAACGGCTTCATGGCAGAGATGTTGCAGGAACGCGGATGGGCGACCTTCGCTCTCGGCAAATGGCACCTCACTCCCCCGTACGAGCGCAACATCGGCGGACCACGCACGCGCTGGCCACTCAGCAAGGGCTTCGACCGCTTCTATGGGTTCATGGCCGGCGAGACCGACCAGTACTACCCCGACCTCGTGCACGACAGTCACGCAGTCGACCCGCCGAAGACTCCGGCGGAGGGTTACCACCTCACCGAGGACATGGTGGATCAAGCGATCTCATACCTGAAGGATCTGCGTGCGTACTCCCCCACACAGCCCTTCTTCATGTACTTCGCTCCCGGAGCCGCCCACGCGCCACACCAGGCGCCGAAGAGTTTCATCGACCCGTACAAGGGCAAGTTCGACATGGGCTGGGATGAATGGCGCAACCGTGTGTTCGAACGCCAGGTTGCAAGCGGACTCGTCCCGAAGGGCACGCAGCTTTCCGAACGCCCGACGTGGGTGCCTGCATGGGACACGTTGTCCGGCGACGAGAAGTTCCTGTATGCGCGGATGATGGAGGTCTTTGCGGGTTTTCTCACCCACACCGACGCCCAGGTTGGCCGCCTCATCAACTTTCTGAAGACACTCGACGAGTTCGACAACACGATCGTGCTCGTCATGTCCGACAACGGTGCCTCGGCCGAAGGCGGCCCGAAGGGCAGCTACAACGAGAAGTACTTCTTCAACTTCGTACCCGAAAGCCTCGAGGAGAATCTGAAGCGCATCGACTTGTTGGGTACCGAGCACGCGAACAACCACTATCCCTGGGGCTGGGCGTGGGCGGGCAACACCCCGCTCAAGCGTTTCAAGCGCGACACGCACGAAGGTGGTGTGTGCGACCCAATGATCATGCACTGGGGTGACAAGCTTCCCGCGCGTGGTGAGACGCGCCATCAATACGTGCACGTGATCGACGTCGTGCCAACGCTGCTCGAGATGCTCGGCATGGAACCGCCGAAAGTCATCAAGGGCGTCACGCAGAACCCGATCGAAGGTGTGAGTTTTGCCCACACGTTGCCGAGTGACGATGCCCCGACGAAACACATGACGCAGTACTACGAGATGCTGGGCTCGCGAGCGATCTACCACGATGGCTGGAAGGCAGTTGTGTTCCACCCGCCGTCGATGATCGCCTACGACGGCAGTGATGCAACACGACCGTTTGATGCCGACGTGTGGGAGCTGTACAACGTCGCCAACGACTTCTCCGAATGCGACGATCTCGCCGCGACACGGCCCGACAAGTTAGAAGAGCTCAAACAACTGTGGTGGACCGAGGCTGACAAGTACCAGGTACTTCCGCTCAACAACCAGCCGGGTCGGTACGGCGACCGGCGACATCTGCGCGACCGCTATGTCTATCTGCCGGGTATCTCGCCGCTTCCCGAATCAACCGCACCCAACCTGAAGAACCGCTCGTTCCAAATCGCAGCGGCACTCGACGTTCCAGTGGAGGGAAGCGTCGACGGCATCATCGTCGGCCATGGCAGCCATTCGGGCGGCTACGCGCTCTACCTGAAGGGCCGCCGACTGCACTACGCGTCGAACTTCCTCGGCGCCTTCACCACCACCATCTCGGCCAGTGTCGAATTGCCACCGGGCGAAGTGCTGGTGCGTGCGGTCTTCACGTCGACCGGTCGCTTCAAGGGATCGATGCAGCTCTTCTACGGTGACGTTCCCGTGGGCGAAGGCGACCTACCCATCACCACGCCGGTCACCTACGGCGTCGACCCCTTCACCGTCGGCTACCAGCGCATGACGCCCATCACCGAGGAACTGAAGGGCAAGGCCAAGATTCCGGATGGTGTGCTCGTCAACGTCGTCATCGATGCGATTGGCCCCGTGTACAAAAACACGGAGGGCGAGGCACGCACTGCGTTGAGCACGCAGTAGGCACCCCGCCCTCCGAAAGAGAGTCGGTCAACCCGCGATCACTTGATCGTGATCGTGATTCTCTTCGTTGTGGTCTTCGGCTTCGGCACCTTCTTTGTCGGTGGCGGAGTGATCTTCACCGTCAAGCGACAGATACCGGCCTTCAGGCCTTTCACCTTGTTGCCGGCCACCACCGAACACACCGACTTCGTCGACGACGTCGCCACCAACTTCGACTTGCCCACCACGGCGATGCCGAGTGTCTTCAGCTGAGCGAGCACCGTCGCTGTCTTCTTCACACCAACGGTTGCAACCTTCGGAGCGTTGACCGTCGGAGCACCAACCGTCGGGGCAGGCTGACCCGCCGGCGCACCCGCCGCCGGAGCACCGGCTCCAGGAGCAGCGCCCGTAGCGCTACCTCCTGCGATCGTTGCCTTGAATGCCCCCGATCCGGTGCCGACCGCCATCTTGGACGCGGCGGCGAACTTTCGAACGGACGCCGCCGTGACTTTGTCGGTCGCAGTGTTTGGCAACTCGACGTCACTGACCGTGCCGGTTGCTTTACCCGCGGTCGACGAGTTCACCACAACGACGTCTTCCGCCGGGAGCGTTGGAGGTGCTGCAGGATTTGCAGGAGTACCCGCCGCCACAGCCTCGGTAGTGCTACCAAGAGTCTTTGCATCAGTGTCAAGCGCAACGACATCACCATTGTTTGTACCGAGGACAACGGCAACTTCACCGCTCGTCTTGTCGGCCTGCACGGCAACCGCAGTGGCGTTCTGGACATTTGCCGATGACGGCAGGTTCATTTTGACGAATTTGTCTCCGTCGAACGAGAAGTAGACACCGTTGTCCTGCACGCCGACCATCAAGCCGGTGTCGCAGTCAACTTTCAAGTCTTTGAACGTGCCCGACGTGGTTGTTGTTTGACCATGAACTGCTCCGGAGCTCACCGTCGACAGCTTGTACACGCCTTGTTCGTCGACTGCAATGAATGCGGTGTCAGCAACTTTGGCATTCGAGCCCTTGGGGCAGTACACCACCGCTCGGACCGGCTTTGAATAGGTCGCTTTTTCGCCGCCGCTGAGACCGAACGAAGTTGTTGCGTCCGTTGTCGTGCCCGAGCTATTCGAAATACGTGCGCCGAAATACTTGACGCTCGCAACATCTGCATCACCCGTCGCACTCTTCGGCGTCAATTGCACGACACCCACGGTGCCCGAGTTGTATTGCGAATTCGGCCCACTGTTGCCGTTCAGTTCGTTGACAGCAACGATCATCGCGTTGTAGCCCGCCACACCTTCAATCGCGACGAGTTCACCACCGTTCTGCTGAGATGGGTTCTCGCCAGAAGCACATGTGATCGACCCGACCTTCACAAAACTGTGCAAGCCGAGGCAAGACCCAGAGGGATTCGCCGCACCTGCAAAAGCAAAGGGTTTGCCACCCGTTTTGGCGTCACGTTCCGAGGCGGATGCCGCAAGCTCCTCTTTCATCTGTGTCGCACCGACACCATCCGTCTCCGAAAACACCTTGACGTGCAAGAACCTGGTGCGTGCATCATTGGTGAAGCCAGCAGCGATCATCTGCTGGCCGTCAGCGGCATTCCACCAATCAAGAGCCTTACTTCCACCGGCTGCAAGGGTGCTGAACGACGTGCCACCATCAGTGGTGAGGAGGGTTCGACTTCCTCCGGTCGGCGTCATCGACACGCTGTATCGCGAGCCATCCGTTGA
>JBBANY010000023.1:0-2041 GCA_040401695.1 Ilumatobacteraceae bacterium | reverse complement strand
GAACTGGGTGCGTATGCCATGTCGGTAATGGACGGAGCAGAAATTCCAGTCATTGCGATTCCACCGCTTGAAAGTTCTTTGCCTGAGCCTGCCTGACTGTTGATGTAAACCGTTGCATTGGTATCGCCCGCCGCACCAAAGTCAGGCCGGAAACTGGTCGACGATGCAATGTTTGCCGACTTGCGAATTCCGAACTGACCGTCGCCGGTCATGGTGACGACGTTGTCGGAGAAGTTGACACCACTGTCCCAAATGAAACCCGTGTTGTTATTGGCACCATTCATACGGAGCACGCCTGATTTGCCGACCGACACACTCACGCCTGATGCACCGAACTCTCCAGTACCCGATGTATTCACCGCGAACATGCATGAACGAATGGTTCCGACAATTTCGAAGTCTGAGAGCACGCCACTCGGCGCCACGGGTGCAATCGAGCCAACTGGGTTGGTGCCGTTTTCGCCGCAGTCGACAACCGTTGCGCTATTGCCTTGGCTGATGCCACCAGTCCGGTCTCCCCAGTTTGATGCCTGAAACGACGAGTTACCCGAAATACCCTGAACATCTGCGGCCAATGCCCATGCAGATCCGTTGTTGTGCGCAGCACGAATGTTGCCTGCGTTGCTTTCAATGTCGTAGAGCACGATTGCTTTGACATCATTGCTGCCGAGCGTGCTCACCAAAAGCATGTCGCCCGTCCCCGCAGTGGCGTATTTGAGCGTTGATGCTGGCTGCGTGCCCAACTCGGTCGGTGTAATTCCAGACGCAGAAGATGCGGAGGAAGCAAGTGAGTACACCTTTGTTCCGCTCGCGTTTGCCTTCACCATGAAGGTGCCGTTACCTGTCTTGGCTGCAGCAAACGCGAGTTTGTCATCGCTTGCCAAGGTGAAGTTCGTGGAGATATTGGAGAGTGATGCCGTTCCCGTCGCTGCTTGCGGCATGACAGCGGCGTAAAGGCTTGCCCCCGATTGAACGAAGAGGTACGACGATTCACCCGCATGCACCCACGCGTGCTTGCGGGTGTCTGGTGCGCCAGGAATCGAGTAATTCGAAACTTCTTTCCATGTCGTTCCATAGTCACGGGAGTACATCAGCTTCTGTCCAACCAGCGCGGCAACCTCGCCCTCGACACCTGACGTGAAGACCTGACTTACCTGCTCTTGGGGAATACCGTCAGTCGAATCAGCGGTGGTGGGCGCAGCTGACCAAGTGCCGCCGTAGTCCGTTGTCCGCCACAGCGACGGCTTTGCCTCTGGCGTTGTTGCATAGGCAACACCCGAACCACCATCGGCAGCGAGTGAAGTCACTTGTGCCCCGTACGCGTTCGCCGTGGAAAGCTTGCTGTTGGTATTGCGCTCTAGTTGGACCGTTCCGGTTGCAAGGGATGTCACGGTCTTCGGTTTGAAGCCGGGCGCGGTGATGAGAAACGAAGATGCCCCATCCGTGGTCACACCGGTGACCTTGCCTGTGGCGTCTGTAATTGACCCATCGATCGCATCACCATCCGACTTCACCATCGCAACGAACGCGTTGGGAACGGCGGCCCCGTCTGAGTCGGTGACGGTCACGTCAATGGTTGCCGCATGCGCAACTTCGGGAACGGCGAAAAGGCCGATGACTGCGATTGACGCGACGGCTGCGATGGAACGGGTGAATCTACGGAACATGTCCCCTCCTGAGTGGATTCGCCGCCCACCCTAACAAGGTCTGAAGAATCCTCAAGGCACGTCGAAGTGCCTATGGTTTTCTCATGGCAAATATCAAGGTGACGGCAGAGCCCCGGTCGGTGGGCATGTCGGCGGAACGTCTGGCGAAGTTGGATTCCTATTTGGCGGGGTACGTCGAGCGTGAACGCCTGGCCGGCTGGTCGATGGCGGTTCAACGAAATGGTCAGGTGGTGCATGCGTCGACGCACGGAATGGCCGACGTTGCCGCGGGCAAGAAGATGGCGAGCGACACGATCTACCGCATTTATTCGATGACGAAACCGCTGACCTCGGTGGCGGCGATGATGTTGTGGGAAGACGGCAAGTTGCAGTTG
>JBBANY010000022.1:0-31271 GCA_040401695.1 Ilumatobacteraceae bacterium | reverse complement strand
CAGCGCCACCAGCAGGCTGCCGAGTTCGTCGTGGATTTCACGCGCGATGCGCGTGCGCTCCTCCTCGCGCACCGTATGCAGGTACGCCGAAAGCTCGCGCAGCTGGGTGAGCGCACCCGAGAGGGCACCGACCTCCGTCTCGAAATGGAAGAGTCCGGAGTGTTCGAAAAGGCCGCCTTGGTCTTTGGCCAGATGGACGAACCACCGGGCGTGCGCCTGCGCGTCGCACTGTCGGCCCTCACGATGGCCGAGTACTTCCGCGACGTGCAGAACCAGGACGTGCTGCTCTTCGTCGACAACATCTTCCGCTTCGTGCAGGCGGGCTCCGAAGTGTCGACTCTTCTCGGCCGTATGCCGTCGGCCGTGGGTTACCAGCCCACGCTCGCCGATGAGATGGGCCAGCTGCAAGAGCGCATCACCTCGACCCGCGGTCGTTCGATCACGTCGCTGCAGGCCGTGTACGTGCCCGCCGACGACTACACCGACCCGGCGCCGTTCACCACGTTCACCTTCCTCGATGCAACGACCGAACTCTCGCGTCAGATTGCCTCGCTCGGCATCTATCCGGCGGTCGACCCGCTGGCGTCGACCTCGACGATTCTCACGCCCGAGACCGTCGGTGACCGTCACTATCTGGTGGCCCGTCGCGTTCAGGAAATCCTGCAGCGCTACAAGGAACTCCAGGACATCATCGCGATTCTCGGTCTCGACGAACTGTCGGAAGAAGACCGCCTCACCGTTGCGCGTGCGCGCAAGGTGCAGCGCTTCCTCTCGCAGCCGTTCTACGTCGCCGAAGTGTTCACCGGTGTCTCGGGTGAATACGTGCCGGTCGCTGAGACAGTCGAGAGCTTCGAGGCTCTGATCAACGGTGAACTCGACGAAGTCCCCGAGCAGGCGTTCTTGAACGTCGGTGGTGTCGAGCAGGTGCTCGCCAAGGCGAAGGCCCTGCAGGAGAACGCCTGATGTCGTCCGAGGCCGCCGGCTTCCGAGTGGAAGTGGTCTCGCCCGAACGCGTTCTGTACGCGGGCGATGCGAGCCAGATCATCACGCGCACCATGGGTGGGGGCGAAATCGCCTTCCTCCCTGGTCACGTGGCGTTCCTCGGTGCCCTCGTCGAGAACCACACGCGCATCTACCAAGCCGACGGTAAGGTCGTCGACGTTGCGGTGCACGGAGGGTTCGTTGAGGTGTCGAACAACACCGTCACCATTCTCTCCGATGGTGCGGAACTTGCCAGCGAGATCGATGTGGATAGGGCCCGTCGCGCCAAGGAGCGTGCCGAAGAGCATCTCCGCAGTGAGCACGACGCCGAAACCGAAGGCGCCCTGCGCCGCGCACATGCGCGGCTTTCGGCGGCCGGCGGTTTGACCGGTGCAAACGTCGGCCACTAGGCCGATGGCCACTTTTCCCTTCCGTCGGGCGCTCGTCACGGGTGCCTCGGCCGGTATCGGTGAGCGCTTTGCGCACATCCTCGGTGGTGCAGGCGTGCCGTGTGTCGTCGTTGCCCGCAGGGGGGACCGATTGCGCGAACTTGCCGATCGCTATGCGGGCTTCGAGGTCCTCGAAGCAGACCTGCAGGACGATGAGGGTATTGGTGCGGTCGCCGCGCGTATCGCGTCGACCAGCGACCCCGTCGACCTTCTGGTCAACAACGCCGGCTTTGGCAGCAGCGGTCTTTTCCACGAGGTGGAAGTCGAACGGGCGACCGGCCAGGTCGACCTGAACGTGAAGGCCCTCGTCGCCCTCACCCATGGTGCGGTGAACGCGTTTCGTGCGCGCGGTGGCGGCCACGTTCTCAACGTGTCGAGCGTGGCAAGTTTCCAGGCCAGCCCGAACATGGCCGTCTACGCCGCGACAAAGAGCTTCGTCACCAGTTTCACCGAGGCCGTGCACGAAGAAAACCGAACGTTTGGTGTGAAAGTGAGCGCGCTCTGTCCCGGGTTCGTCGCAACCGAGTTCCAGGCGGTGTCGGGCGGTGCTGACCGTTTCACGCGCACTCCGCGAATCCTGTGGCTGAACGCCGACAAGGTGGCACTCGCCGGCCTCAACGGAGTTGCCAAGAATCGGGCCGTCGTGGTGCCCGGGTGGCAGTACGCATCGCTGCCGGTGCTCGCGAAGTTGACACCGCGCCTCGTGCTGCGTCGCATCGCCGGCAAAATCGTTTGACGAATTGATTACCGAGTACCGCCTCACGTAGGTACGCATGTTTCGCGACATGCGCACGGGATCTGCGGCACAGTTATCTCCAGAAGAAACACGAATTCATTGTTCGTGGGGAAAGGAGATGTCGATGACTTACTCAGTACTCGTCTTTCGAAGAGGGGCGTTTCGAGGCAGCTTGAATTACGTTGTCGACACGTTACCGACGATGGGTGAACGGGCGATCGTTGATACCCCCTGTGAAGCGCGTCGGCTGCTTCGATCGCAACATGTCGATGCCCTCATCGTCGGACGTGAATTCATAGAGGACGTGCCAGGGATGCTCGACGTCTGTCCGAACTCAGCGATGACGATGACGGTTCTTCTCGCGCACAAGCCGTCGGCTGCCGATCACACGCGTGCGAGGTTGAACGACATTGGCCTCGTCGTTGATGTGGCCGAGGGGACGCAGGCGACCATCGCCTTGATACAGGCGGCGTTCCGGAGTTTCCGGCTTCGAGCACCGGGGCAGCCACGCCCGACGAGGCCGAGGGCGACGGAGATTTGGGTTGGCAACAAGACCGACCGTGAAATTGTCGAAATGATTGCGGCCGGCTACACGGATCGTGACATCGCTGCGGCGGTGTGCCTGAACCATCAGACGGTGCGCAACCACGTGAGCCGCATTCTGTGTGAGTCCGGCGCACGTAACAGGACGCATCTCGCTGCGATCTACCTGAAGTCGGTCTGCGAAGGTTCGGAACCGTTCGCTGCATCGGTCGGTCCGGATGAGTACTGTTGCGCGAGTTTGCCATCGGCTGACCGTGACGCATGCGATGCCTCCGTGGTTGATCTGTGGCGGTGAGCGCGGCCGGAGCCGTAAAGGCCCGACGTTGTGACAATTGTTCCGTCAGCGCATTTCGTTCGATGGGCTAGGAATAGCCATGCCATCAGTCGTGTGCCTGTTTCATCAGGTGGACGTCGGTGACATTGTTGAAAGTCAAGGAACAATTGCCTTTGTCGCTGATGATGGCCACGACAAAGTCGCCTAGGATTTTTCCCAACGGTCCGACGGTCCGCCATTAGCGGATCGGGGGGGGGTATGGCAGTCATTGCATGTGTCATCGACGACGTTGACCTGCGAACTCGTCTCGCTCGAATCGTTTCAAGGCGGCCCGACACAACGGTTGTTGAATCCGACTGCAGTCCCGCCGCTGCCAGAACGGCACTCGCGGAAACGCAAATCACGGCAGCACTGCTTTGCCCTTTGGCCCTGCCGAGATTTTTGGAAATACGCGGGGCTCTTCACGCATTCGGTGAGACCGGTTGTGAACCAAGAATGGTGATTGCCGCGCAGAACGTCGACTCCGCATTCGTTTATGGTGCTTTTTCTTTTGGGGCCGATGACGTGATTGATATCAGCCGCAACGACAGCCACGTTGCGCGTGTCATCGACATGGCATTGTCGGGCGGACGGTCCGCTTACACCGAATACCTAGTTGGTGAGGTCGACGCGCAAGGCGACGTCACGTCGCTGCGAATCGACTATTCCGACGAGACAGACCGCCGTATCGTGCCGATGATCGTGGGCGGCTACACCGACCGCGAAATTGCCGACATTCTGCACTTCTCGCACCAGGCCGTGCGCAACCGCATCAGTCGGCTTCTCATGCGGTCGGGGATTCGGAACCGAACGCAACTTGCATCGGCCTTTCTCGTCGGCCGGCTCGAAGGCGATGATCAGCCGTAGTTCACTGATGCATACGTGCCGAGCTTGTCGAGGCGGTGGTGGGCGTCGATGAGACGCACGGTGCCCGACAGCGACCGCATGACGAGGCTCTGCGTGTGGGCGCCGCGCGAGTCGAAGCGGACACCGCGCAGCAATTCGCCGTCGGTGACGCCGGTTGCGGCGAAGAAGCAGTTGTCGCCGCGCACGAGATCATCGGTGGTGAGCACCTTGGACAGGTCGTATCCGGCGGCAACGGCGGCGTTGCGCTCGGCCTCGCTGCGCGGCCACAGGCGTCCCTGAATCTCGCCACCCATGCACTTGAGTGCTGCTGCCGAGACGACGCCCTCGGGGGTGCCGCCGATGCCGAACAGCACGTCGACGCCGGCCTCGTGCCAGGCGGTGGCGATGGCGCCGAAGATGTCGCCGTCCTTTATGAGCTTGATGCGGGCGCCCGTGCTGCGCACCTCTTCGATCAGGTCCTTGTGGCGGTCGCGGTCGAGGATCATGACCGTGAGGTCACGAACCGACTCGTTCTTCGCCCGTGCGATCCAGCGAAGGTTCTGCGTGGGGCTGGCGGTGATGTCGATCGAACCGGCGGCGTCGGGGCCGACGGCGATCTTCTCCATGTACATGCACGGACCCGGATCGAACATCGTGTTGCGCTCGGACACCGCGATGACCGAGATCGCGTTGCCGAGACCCAGCGAGGTGAGCGTGGTGCCGTCGATCGGGTCGACGGCAACGTCCGTCTTGGTGCTACTGCCGTCGCCGACCGCTTCGCCGTTGAAGAGCATCGGCGCGTCGTCTTTTTCCCCTTCGCCGATGACAACGAGTCCATCCATCGGCACGGTTGCGAGCACCGTGCGCATTGCTTCGACTGCGGCACCGTCGGCACCGTTCTTGTCGCCGCGGCCGACCCAGCGTGACGCAGCGAGTGCGGCTGACTCGGTGACGCGCACCAGTTCGAGGGCAAGGTTGCGGTCGGGCTTCTGGACTTGGCTGTCGGGCATGGACCTACGGTAGTTCCGCCGTTGGTCACGACCGATACCCTCGGCTCGTGGTCGGACCAAGCGTTGCACGATGCCTCGCACAGCGTGATCTGACCGAGCCACGCCTCGATCCGACGGGGGCGCGGGTTGCATTCGGGGCGGCCCACGACGGGGTCGGGACGCTGCGATTGGTGGAACTTGACGACGGGTCGGAGCGCGAGTGGCCGTTGTCACCCACGCCGGCCCTCGCGCGCGGCATGGGTGGTGGCTGCTTTCGGTGGCTTCCGGACGGGTCGGGCATCGTCTATGCGGCAAAGGATGGTGGTGTGTGGGAGGCGACGCTTCCCGTTGCCGGCGAGACCGTGGAGCCGTGTCGTGTCGACACTCGCCACGAGGGAACCTTCACCGCATTGCACGGTGTCGCACTGTCCGACGACGCGCGCTTCGTTGCAGCGATCGATTCATTGACCTCCGTGGTGATTGTCGAGCGGGCGACCGGTGTGACGCGCAAGGTCGTCCACCAGCATTCGTTTTCTCTCGACCCCGCGTGGCACGGCGACACGGTGTACTGGCAATCGTGGTCGCAGCCGCACATGCCCTGGGACGAGGCAGAGATCTGGTGTGCGACGGCCCCCGACTTTCGTGCCCGGCGGGTGGTGAGGTTGCGTGACGTGTCGTTGCAACAATGCGCAGTGTCGCCGTCGGGCGAGTTGGGTGTGATGAGCGACGTCACGGGATGGTTGCGGCCGGGGGTGGTCGACGGTGGTGTCGTCGAGCCGTTGCCGATCAGCGGTGAGCCATGCGAGTGCGCGGGCCCGCAGTGGGGAGGAGGCCTTCGTTCCTGGTGTTGGTCGCCCGATGGTTCGCGTTGGCTCGTCGCCCGCAATCTGTCGGGTTTCGGCGATCTTGCAACCGTCGATCGTGCGACGGGCAAAGTGACGACCTTGGCGCGTGCGGTGCACGGGGCGGTGTCGTGGTCGGCCCACGGAATCACGGGCCTGCGTTCGGGGGCAGTCACGCCGACACAAGTCGTCTACTTCGCCCCCGACACATTCGAGCGTCGCGTGCTCGCGACGTCTGAACTGCCCTGCGACGACGGATCGTGGTCGTCGTTCGATCTGGTCGAACCGACGATCGGAGTCGTTGACGGGATCCCGTACCGACTCTTCGCTTCGGATGACGCATCGGAGTCCTCTCCGTTGTTGGTGTGGGTGCACGGAGGACCAACGGATCAGTGGCAAATCACGTTCATGCCGCGCATCGCGCATTGGGTGGGTCGCGGTTGTCGAGTGTTGGTGGTCGACCACCGGGGCACGACGGGCCATGGGCGTGAGTTCCAGCAGGCGTTGAACGGCCACTGGGGCGAATACGACACCGTCGATGTCGTTGCCGTCACGCGTCACGCGCACACAGCCGGTTGGGGGACGCCCCGTCGAACGGTGGTTCTCGGTGGTTCGGCGGGAGGTTTTGCCGCGTTGAACGCTGCAGGCAGCGAGCCGGGTCTCTTCGCCGGAGTGGTGGCTTTGTACCCCGTGGTCGACCTCGCCGATGCCACCGAGCGTTCATGGCACTTCGAGCAGCATTCGATCGCGGTGCTCGTGGGGGATTCGCCCGACAACGTCGATCTGTACCTGGCTCGTTCGCCTTTGTCGAAGCTTGACGCGCTGTCGCGGGTGAGGGTGCTGTTGATGCACGGTGATCTCGACGAAGCTGTCCCTCTCGACCACAGCGTGCTCATAGCGGATCAACTGCGACGTCGCGGTGGCGATGTCTCCTTGCACGTCTTCGAAGGTGAAGGTCACGGCTTTCGCAAGCGCACCAACCAGGAACGCGAATACGCGTTGATTGGTGACTTCCTGCGGACGTTGTAGCGTTCCCGTTCATGTCCGACTGGAACCCTCTCGACCCCGACGCGGAGAGCGTTCACTACGACCTTTCCGATTGGTCACTCGATCAGCGCGCCGCCGTCGCGGAAGCTTTTGCCGAGGCCGAGGTTCCGCACGCCTGGGTGGGCGACGAAGTGGTCGTTCCTGCCGAGTTGGAAGAGGTCGCCGACACGCTGCTCGACCGCCTCGAGCAGGAATTTGCGATCGACGGCGGGGCCTTCGTACGACGCGGTTCTGCTGCTGCGATCGACGAGGCCAGCGACGACGAGATCACCGAATACGAACTCGACGAGTGGGCCGACAACGAGCGCTCGCGTCTCAGTGAGTTGTTGGTTGCCTCGGGCATCCCTTTCAAGTGGGAGGGTGCGCTTCTCGTCACGCTGACCGACTTCGAGGACACCGTCGACGAACTTCTCGATGCAGTCGAAGCGGGTGACGTCACGATCGTCGACTCCATCGGTCCGCGTGGCGCCACGGTGTCGGCCGGTGGGTCGGAGTTGTCGGGCGAAACGCTGACACAGATGTTCCTCGCCGCCGAACGCCTGCAGCGCGACCCGCTCGACGCGAACGGTCTCGCGTCGCTGGTTCAGGTGCTCGAAGACGTCGAGGACGGCGGTGTCCCATTCGGGGTTCCCGTACCCGCGTGGCGTCAGGCGGTCGAACTGGCCGATCAACTGGCCGAGGCACTTGCGGGCAGTGAGATCCCCGATGAAATCGGTGCGATGGAAGTCGCACAGCGATTGTTCGTCACGCTGAGGCCCCACGTCTGATCCGCCACTAGCGTCGCGCGCGATGCTGCTTGCCGAACTCGAGATCTGGCATTCCCGGCCCATCACGCCGACACGGCGTGTGGCGCTCGGTCATCTCGTGTTGCCGGCCGACCCGACGCCGGGCTTCGGTGGGGTCCTGCTGGGTGCGGTGATCGCGCGACACCTCTTCGAGGTCGACGACGACCTGCACCCCGACATCCAACGTCTCATTCTCGAGGTGCAGCGCGGTGACCGTGTCGTGCAGCCGCGCCTGCGGCACCGTTTCCAGGTCGATCGTCACGGACTGTCGCGCAGTGTGCACCGGTTGATGGGCGAGGACGACGCTGCCGAGTTCGTGTTCGGCACCAACGGCAACCCGCTGCAACAGGTGCTCGGCGCCGTCTACGCCCTCGAACGCCTCGAGCCGGCGACTCGCCGAGCGCTCGGCCCGGTGTTGGTGCGTTCGATGTCGTGGCGCGGGCCGATCGGGGCATCGTTCATTTCCTACCTCGTCGGCAACGCGACCAACTCGGTGTCTGCTCTCGCCGACCCGCGGGCGTGGGCACTCGAGGTGCTGGGTTTTCCGGCTGGCACGATCAAACCCTCGAAGCGCGAGATCACCCAGCGCTTCCGTGACAAGTTACGTCTGGTGCATCCCGACCACGGTGGCGCACAAGACCGCGCGAGCAGGGAGATTGCCGACCTCGCCGAGGCGCGCCGCGTGCTGACGAAACTCTGAGGTACGCGTGAAGGCGAAAGGACTCGTGTTGTTCCCCGGTGCGGGCAGCGACCGCGAGCATCCGTCATTGCGCGTGATCGAGTCACGTCTCGCACCGCTACCCGTTGCACGCATCGACTTTCCCTACCGCCGCGCGGGACGCCGGGCGCCCGACCGCGCGCCGGTGTTGGTCGATTGCGTGGTCGACGAGGTGAAGGCATTCGCCGCCGATGTCGGTTGTCGCACGTCGTCGCTTGTCATCGGTGGCAGGTCGATGGGTGGACGCATGTGTTCGATGGCGGCGGCCGATGGTTTGTCGGTGAAGGGTCTGGTCCTCGTCTCGTACCCGCTGCATCCACCCGCCAAGGTCGAGAAACTGCGCATCGAACACCTCCCGCGGATCACCGTGCCGACGCTCTTCATTCACGGCACGAACGACCCCTTTGGCTCGCCCGTCGAAATGCGCCGACACATCCGCAAGGTGAAGGGCGACGTGACGCTTCGATTCATCGAACGTGGTCGACACGATCTGAAAGGAAGAGATTCGTTGATCGCCGACATCGTCGCCGACTGGATGGCAAGTCTCTAGACCGCGTCCTCGGGGTTGAGTTCCTCGAGTTCGCGGTGCGCGGTTTCGGGGTAGAAGACCCACACCATCACTGCGATCACGACCGACACCGACGAGAACATCAACATCACAGTGCCGTACGACCAGTGGTGGTCGATCAGTGTGCCACCGGCGATCAGGCCGACACTGCCACCCAACAACGCCGACACGGTGACAAGGAACGACGACGTTTGACGTTTTGCGGTGGGAGAAAGCTCGCCGCGGTACACGGCCATCGCGGGGTAGGCGGTTGCGGCGAACACGCCACCGACGACCGCGCACAGCCACATCAGCGGACCTTCCGCGACAAAGGAGAGCGCGATCATCAGCGCACCGACGGGAATGCACGTCGCGGCGATGAGACGCCGGCCGTAGTCGTCGGCGAGTCGCCCGCCGAACACGAGACCGAGCGCCGAGGGGATCGTGGTGAAGAGCGTGAAGGCCGCGACGAGCGCCGCCGAATAACCACGGACGTCTTTCAGATAGCGGTTCTGGAAGATCGACGCGGTGGCGAGAAAGACGTTGCCGAGGAACGCCACCACGAGGATGACCCCCTGGGTTCTGAAGCGCCCCCCAACCCGCACCCCCCTCGCCTTCAGGGTTCTCGGTGCGTGGCTACCCGTTTTTCGAGTCTTTTCGCGCCGAGAACCCTCAACCTTGTGTTTGGTGAAGCGGGTGGTCTCGGACAGCCGGCGTGTCAGGCGCGCGGCGACGACCAGCCACACGAGCGACACCACATAGATGATGCGCCAGCCATCCTCGCCGGCATCGGCGAGGGGAAGCGCGAGGACGGCGATGCCTGCACCGAGACCACTGGCAAGAGCGAGGATGCTCAAGCCGTACGCGCGGGCGTTCTTCGGCATCTCTTCGACTGCGACAACGAGAAGCGCGACATCGAGCGCGAGACCGAGTGGTCGTGCGATCGTTTGGTTCGCGGTGAGCAGCCAGAAGTTCGGCGCGAGGGCACCGAGCGCAGCCACCAATGGGGCGACCCACGCGAGTCCGACGATGACCCGCCGGCGTCCGATGCGGTCGCCCAAGACTGCGAGGGGAATGGCGATGATGATGCCGAACCGCACGATTGCGCCGGCAATGCCCTGGCCCTGTTCACCGACGTCGAACGCCTCTGCCGCGTAGGTGACGGTCTGGGTGAAGAGTGTGTTGATGAAAGCGCTCGCCATCGATGCCGCAGCCAACAACGCGAGCACGAGAACCTCGTGCTCGTTCAACTCTTGGGGCGGTGCCCACCACGGGCGCTTGTCACGGTGTGTGCGGCGCGCGAAGTGTCGACCGATCAGCGGTGTGAACATCCACCAGAACCACGGGATGTCGACAGACCACGTGGTGGTCTCGGTCGCGCCACCGTCGGCGCGGCGCGCCACGTGGCGTTCGTAGCGAGTGAAAGGTCCGTTGTGCTGTGCAAACGTGGACGAGTCGGAAGAACTTTCTTCGGGCGTCTCGACCACGACGTCGGCAAAGGGCGTGAAAATCAGGCCAATTTCCGCGTGGTTCGGCCCGATTTCGCGCTGCGTGACACGTGTTCTGCGACCCACACCCGTGCGAATGATCGGGTCGCCCATACCGGCGGGAGCATACTGACACGGTGACTGCGTCGCGTATCCGGGTTCGCCCGGGGAACAAACTGACCGGAGCCGTCGATGTGCCCGGTGCGAAGAACTCGGTCCTCAAGTTGATGGCCGCGTGTCTGATGGCTGACGGCGACTTCACATTGACGAACGTCCCCGACATCGACGACGTCGTCACCATGTCCGATCTTCTCTCGGCCATCGGTCTGCGCATCGACCATGACACGGCGCAGGGAAAGTTGACGATCACCAATCCGGGTGGCCTCAGCCTGGTGGCGCCGTACGAACTGGTCGAGCGCATCCGTGCCAGCATCAACGTGCTGGGCCCGTTGCTCGGTCGCTTCGGTGAGGTGCGCATCGCCCTGCCGGGTGGCGACGACTTCGGGTCGCGACCCATCGACATGCATCTGAACGGCCTCATGCAAATGGGTGCCGAGTTCACGATCCGCCACGGCGACGTCCATGCCTTCGCCGAACGACTCCACGGTGCCGACATCACGCTCGACTTCCCGAGTGTCGGCGCAACCGAGAACCTCATCACCGCGGCCGTGTTCGCAAAGGGCACTACGACGATCGACAACGCGGCGCGCGAGCCCGAGATCGTCGACCTGTGCAACATGCTCGTCGCGATGGGTGCGTCGATCGAGGGCATCGGGTCGACGACCATCAGCATCCACGGCGTCGAACGAAATGCGCTGCGACCCACCACCCACGCGGTCATCCCAGACCGGGTGCAGGCGGCCACGTACATCGCTGCCGCGGCGATCACCGGTGGCGAAGTGCTCGTTCGCGGAGCGGTTCCCGAACACATGGAGATGCTGCTGCGTCGATTCGACGACATGGGCATCACTGTCGAACCGCAGCACAACGGCGTGCTCGTCGTCGGGCCCGAAAAACTGAAGTCCATCGACGTCGTCACCCTGCCGTTCCCGGGCGTGGCAACCGACTACAAGCCGCTCGTCGTCACTTTGCTGGCGGTCGGCGACGGGGTCGGCATCGTCACCGAGAACCTCTATCCGGGTCGCTTCCGCTACGTCGACGAATTGCGCCGTCTCGGGGCCAACATTCGCACCGATGGCCACCACGCCATCGTTCGTGGCGTACCGAGGCTGTCGGGTGCCCCGGTGCGCGCGCCCGACATTCGCGCGGGTGCGGCTCTCGTCGTGGCGGGCTTGGTCGCAGAGGGAGAAACGGTGGTCAGCGACGTCCACCACATCGACCGCGGTTACGACGACTTGGTCGGCCGTCTCGCCTCACTCGGCGCCGACATCACCCGCGTCTGACGATTTCGTCCGCGCGTTCTTGCGCACACGCACCGTCGCGACCCGCAGCAAGCCGATCATGACGACGATCGGCACCATCACCCAGAGAATCTCGTCCCAGCCGCCCTGGTGGGCCAGCAGACCGACGGCAAAGTGGGGAGACAGACGTTCGAGCGCCGAATCAGGGAACGTGCCGGAGGACATGGTGGGACACACTGTGCCACCGCCCCGTTCAAGGCAACAATTCAGCCGTTCATCTGGTTGAATTTCAACCGTGTCGGACACCGTGAGCGCCCCCCAAACCGGACGTATGCGTCAGCAGGTGGAAGAGACCATCGAGGTCATCCGCCCCGCTTTGCACGCCGATGGTGGCGACATCGTCCTTCGTGATGTGAACGAAGAAACCGGCATCGTGTCGGTCACGTTGATCGGCGCCTGCGGAACCTGCCCTGCGTCGACGCAGACATTGAAGGCCGGCATCGAGCGCATCATGCGCGACCGCGTCGACGGCGTCACCGAAGTGGTGGCGGTCGACTGATGGCGGCACGCAGCAGGGACCCGAAAGAACTCTTCGACGCAGCCACCGCCGGAGATCGCGCCTCGCTCGCGCGTCTCTTGTCGTTGATCGAACGCGGGGGCGAGGATGCGCGCACCGTCGGCCGACTCAGTTATCCGAAATCGGGCAGCGCCTACACCGTTGGTCTCACCGGTGCGCCGGGTGCCGGCAAGAGCACGTTGACGAGCGCCGTCATCGGCCACCTGCGTTCGCTCGAGATCGAAGTTGCCGTGGTGGCCATCGACCCGTCGTCGCCGTTCACGGGCGGAGCGATTCTCGGTGACCGCGTGCGCATGCAAGACCACGCCACCGACCCGGGTGTCTTCATCCGTTCGATGGCAACGCGTGGCCACCTCGGTGGTCTGTCTCTCGCCACCCCCGAAGCGATCCGGCTGCTCGATGCCGTCGGTCGTCGCTGGGTTCTGGTCGAAACCGTCGGCGTCGGCCAGGTCGAAGTCGAAATTGCCGGAAAGGCCGACACGACCGTTGTCGTGCTGAACCCCGGTTGGGGTGACTCCGTTCAGGCCAACAAGGCCGGACTCATGGAAATCGCCGACGTCTTCGTCATCAACAAGGCCGACCGCAAGGGTGTCGAGGAAACGCGCCGCGACATCGAACAGATGCTCGATCTCTCCGACCTGTCGCACGATGCGTGGCGTCCGCCGATCGTGGCCACGGTCGGTTCGACCGGTCAGGGCGTGTCCGACCTGTGGGACGCCGTGCTCGCGCACCGTGCCCACGCCGAGACATCGGGACAGTTGGCCGAACGTCGCGCCTTTCGGATGCGCGAGGAACTGCGCGAGATCGTCGCTCGTCGCCTCGAGGCAAAGGCCCGCGAAATCTGCACCGGTGAACGTTGGGACGAACTGCAGGACGAGGTTCTGAGTCACGTCACCGACCCGTGGAGCGCCGCCGACGAGATGCTGCGCCCCGTCGGCGCCTGACGCCGACGACTAACGTCGCCGACATGAGCAACGGACTCGTCGACCTCGAGATGCGTGACGATCGTGTCGCGGTCATCACACTCAACAACCCCAAGGTGAACGCGCTGGCAAAAGGCGTGCTCGACGACCTGCAGGAAATCGCGCACGAACTGCATGCAACGAGACCGGGGGCCGTCGTCATCACCGGAGGAGAGCGGATCTTCGCCGCGGGCGCCGACATCTCCGAGTTCGGTGGCCCCGTCGAGGCGAAGCGAGTCGCCGACACCATTCATCGTGCTTTCGACAAGGTTGCGGCAATCCCCGCATTCGTGATCGCCGCGATCAGCGGCTACGCCCTCGGTGGTGGCTGCGAGCTCGCGCTCGCGTGTGACTACCGCATCGGCAGCACCAAGGCGGTGCTCGGCCAGCCCGAGATTCTCCTCGGCATCATCCCGGGCGGCGGAGGCACGCAGCGTCTGCCGCGTCTCGTCGGCGCGAGCCGCGCAAAGGAACTGATGGTCACGGGTCGGCAGGTGAAGGCTGACGAAGCGCTTCGCATCGGCCTGCTCGACGAAGTCGTGGAACCCGAGGCGCTTCACGAGCGCGCCTTCGCGCTCGCCGCCGAAATCGCGGCAGGTGCGACGGTCGCCTCTGCTCTCATCAAGCAGGCGGTGGACACCGGTCTGAACATGCCGCTGGCGGGTGGGCTCGCGGGGGAGAAGGACCTCTTCGTCGAGGTGTTCAAAACCAACGACAGCCAACGCGGCGTGAAGAGCTTCCTCGAAAATGGGCCGGGCAAAGCCGTCTTCGAAGGCAACTGACGACTGGTCGGGAATCATCGGGCCGGCACTCGGCCTGGGATTCGCCGTCTTCGCGTTCGGTTTGTCGTTCGGTGTCATGTGCATCGACGCCGGCGGCAGTGTTCCGAAGGCGATGGCGATGTCGCTGTTCGTCTTCACCGGCGCATCACAGTTTTCTGCCGTCAGCGTGATCGCGGCGGGGGGCAGCGCCATCAGCGCGGTGGCCGGAGCGCTCATTCTGGCCTCGCGCAATGCGGTGTACGGCGTCGCCGTCGCGCCGTCGTTACGTGGGTCGTTGCCATACCGCCTCTTTGCGTCTCAGTTCACGATCGACGAGACGACGGGCATGACGCTGGCGCAGGACACGCCCACACGCAGCCGCCGCGCCTACTGGGTCACCGCGGCGAGCATCTATGTGTTCTGGAACCTCGCGACCTTCATCGGGGCCGTTGCGGGCAGCAACATCGACACCGAAAAGTACGGCCTCGACGTCGCCTTCGCCGCAGCGTTCGTCGGCATGCTCGCACCTCTCGTGCATTCACGACGTGCGCGTCGCGTCGCCGCTGCCGGAGCCGTGGTGTGCATCGCGGCAACACCGTTCGTGCCCATCGGCGCGGGCATCATCGTTGCCGCGCTCGTCGCCCTCGCCGGGCTGCGCCCCGGCACGGAACGTGCGGCGCCGGTGTCGACGGGTGGGCCCGCATGACCTGGACATTGATCATCGTCCTGTCGCTCGGCGCGTACGCGCTGAAGGCTGCGGGCTTGGTGGGCGTCGGGGTGCGCGACTTTCCGGCACCCGTGCGCAACGTCATCGCCCTCGTGCCGGCCGCGGTGTTGTCGGCGCTCATCGTGAAGGACACGTTCACGAACGGCCATGATCTCCAGATCGACGCTCGCGCGGTGGGTGTCGCGGTCGCATGCCTGGCCGTCTGGCGGAAGGTGCCGCTGTGGTTGGTGATCGTGCTGTCGTGTGCGGCTACGGGAACAGTGCGCGCAATTTCTTGAGGTTGCGACGCCAGATCGCCTTCATCACGATGTTGCCGCCGATAACCTCGCCGAGGCGACCACCGAGCCACCACGGGAAACGCAGTTCCTCGCTCCACGTGAAGCGACTTGTCGAACCATCGCCGACGGCCTCGATCGTGAAGCGCCCGGTACCGGTGACGAGACCCGTGTGGCGGACACCCATGACCGCACCCGGTTCCCACTCGGTGATCTCCATATGGTCGACCAACTTGATCGGCCCCACCTTGGTGTCGCACAGGAACTTGGTTCCCACGCCGCGGGTTTGTTCGGTTTCGAAGCGAATCGCCACCGCGTCGGCCATCCAGTCGACGTGACGTTCCACGGGTTCGACGACCTCCCACACGCGCGCCGGCGTGGCAGGCAGTTCGATCGAAACGGTGATGCGCGACATCAGCGGCTGTTCGCGCTGAGAAGTTCGAAGGCGGCGTCTTCGGGCGGCACGATGTTGATGAGAACCCCGGTGCCCTTTTCGAAGCCCGCCGTGGTGGTGAGCTTGGGCCACAGGTGTACGTGCCAGTGGAAGTTGCCCGCGTGGTGCGACGGTGCCGTGTGGAAGACCAGGTTGTAGGCGACGTCTCCGAGGGTGTTGTTCAGCATGCGGATGGCGTCGCGGATTGCTATGCCGATCGCGGTCAACACGTCGTCGGACGAATCGGTGAGATGGGCGTCGTGCGACTCGGGGATGATCAGCAGTTCATAGGGACTGCCGCTCCAGTACGGCGCCACGACGACTGCATGTTCGGACTCGAGAACGACCCTCTTGTTGTCGACTCGTTCGGCGTCGATGGTGGCGCAGAGAATGCATCCGCCCTTGAAGCGTTCGAAGGCGCGCTCTTCTTCGAGAATCTCACCCGGCACGAACGGCAAACCGAGGATCTGTCCGTGCGGGTGCGAGAGCGATGCGCCGGCTTCGCGACCGTGGTTGATGAACGCCTGCGTGTAGCGCACGTTCGGCGTGCGCGCGTGCTCTTCGAAGCGGCGACGCAACGCCGTCATGATGTTGCGGATCACGTTGTCGGCGAAAGTGCCGACACCCGAGGTGTGGTCGGGAGTGATGACGAACACTTCGTGGATGCCGCTCGCGTCGGCCATCGTGTGCACCGGGCCAAGGTTGCGCACGGTGAGATTGCCGTCACCTTCGAATGCGGGGTAGAGGTTGGGCACGACGCGGAGTGTCCACTTCCCCTCGCTGTCGACCTGTTCGAGCGCGGGCGGCGTGGCCTCTTCGTTGCCCGGACAGAACGGGCACGGTCGGCTGGGGTCGGCCTCGACCTGGGCGAGACGCGGCGCAAAGTCGGTCGGACGCTTGGCGCGATCGGCAACGAGGGTCACCCACCGGCCGGTCAGGGGGTTCAGTCGCAACTGGCTCATCTGGTGTTCAGCCTACGGCGCAAAACGCACACCTGCCGAGCACTTGTCGCAAGAAAGGGTCGGCGACCGAAGTCCTCCCAACGGTCCGTCACGACGAGGCCCGCATCGTGTGCCATCCCGGCGAGCATCCGGGGCGTCACATAGCGGATGCGCCACGGCCGATCGCGCCCTGTGTCGTCCGTGAACCTTCCCGTCACCGTGTGTTCAACGGGGTCGATCGTGCTCGTGCTGACGACGAGTGTGCCGTCGGGTCGGCGGCGTTCTTCGACGAATTCGCCCGCAACGGCATGTTCGTCGTCGGGAAAGACCGCAAACTCGAGTGCGATCGCCCCGCCCGGTGTCAGTACCGCTGCGGCGTTGCGCAAACAGGCCCGCTGCGTCTCGTGGTCGGAGAGGTTGAAGAAGGTGTTGAAGGTGCAGAACACGACGGCGAAGGGCCCGCGGGGAAGAGGCGCGGACATGTCTCCCTGAACGATCTCACTGCGTGCTGCAGAGGTTGGTGCGGTCGACAACTTGGCGCGACAGATCGCGAGCATTTCGTCGGACTCGTCGATTCCGACGATGCGTGCGCGACCGCCGAGACGTGCAGCGAGCGGTACCGCGATGCGACCCGTACCGACCCCGAGTTCCAACAGATCGCCTCCACCGGCGAGGCGCGCGAGCGTGTCGACCGTTTCATCCACGTTCGTCACCGTTTGGTACCAGTCGTCGTAGACGTCGGCAAACACACGACCGTACGTCTCGTCGCGGCGTTCGGGCTCGTGGTCCACGGGGCAACGGTAGATTGCACCCATGTCAGTCGGTGTCATCGATCGGGGTCTCATCTACCTCGATCACGCCGCCACGACCCCGATGCGGCCCGAGGCCATCGAGGTCATGCAGCCGTTCCTCGCCGATGTCTACGCCAATCCGTCAGGGTCGCATCGTTTTGCACGCGATGCACGTCGGGCGATCGACGAGGCCCGCGATGCCGTTGCCGCCGTGATCGGCTGCAAGCCGGGCGAGGTCATCTTCAACGGTGGTGGCACCGAAGGCGACAACACCGCGATCTTCGGTGCGGTGCGGCGGATCCAGGCGACGGGTGGCGCGGCGACCGCTGTCTGCAGCGCGGCCGAGCACCACGCGGTCCTCCACTGCGTCGAACACCTCGCACCGCATGGTGCGGGAATCGTCGTTGGCACCGATGGCGGTGGCTGCATCGACACCGACGAACTGGCTGATGTCGTGCGTCGATTGACGGCCGAGGGCAGCGTGCCCGTCGTGTCCGTGATGGCGGTGAACAACGAAGTCGGCAGCATCACTCCGCTCGACGAAGTGGCACGGGTCGTTCGTGCCGCTGCACCGAATGCGATTCTGCACACCGATGCGGTTCAAGCAGCGTGTTGGCTCGACCTCGCGCCACTCACCGCGTCCGTCGATGTCCTTTCGCTCTCGTCGCACAAGTTCGGCGGCCCGAAGGGTTGTGGCGTCATGTTCCAGCGCGCCGGTGTCGAGATCGAGCCGCTCATCTTCGGTGGTGGTCAAGAGCGCGACCGCCGCAGTGGAACGCACAACGTTGCCGGCATCGTCGCAACCGCGGCCGCACTCGTTGCCACCGCCGCGGAGCGCGCAGCCGAATCCGCCCGCATCGCCGAATTGCGCAGCGAACTCGTCAGTGGTCTTCTTGCGATCGGTGGTGTCAGTGCCACCGTGCCGGCCGATCGTTCGGTGTCCGGTATCGCGCACCTCTGCATCGAGGGAATCGAGAACGAAGCCCTGCTGTTCCTCCTCGACGAAGCCGGCCTGTGCGCCTCGGCCGCGTCGGCGTGCGCCAGTGGCGCAATGGAGCCCTCACACGTACTCGCCGCCATGGGTGTGCCGCGCGAACTCGCCCGTGGTGCGCTGCGTCTCAGCCTCGGCCACACCACCACACGCAGCGACGTCACCTCGGCGGTTGGCATCATCGGTACGGCCGTTGCCCGCCTGCGCAGCCACACCCGCGCCTGACGGTTGTCTCCTTAGACTTCATGGCGTGAAGGTGCTCGTGGCCATGTCGGGTGGGGTCGATTCGTCGGTCGCCGCCGCCCTCATGCAGCGCGAAGGCCACCACGTCGTCGGTGTGACGATGCGGTTGTGGGGTGGTGAAAGCGACACCGGCTGTTGTTCGGTGTCCGACGTCGACGATGCGCGCCGCGTCGCGCAGCAACTCGACATCGACCACCTCGTCTTCAACTTCTCCGACGACTTCCAGGAAAAGGTCGTCGATCCGTACGTGCATGCACACGCCACCGGCGTCACTCCGAATCCGTGCATCGAGTGCAACCGCAGCCTGAAGTTCTCGCGACTCACCGAGCGTGCCGATGCCCTCGGTTTCGACGCCGTGGTCACGGGCCACCACGCGCGCCTCGTGCGCAACACGAACGGCGAGATGCGCGTCCACCGCGGTGGTGACGCCGCAAAGGACCAGTCGTACGTCGTGCACATGCTGACGGGTCGCGAACTCGAGCGCACTCTCTTTCCCGTGGGTCACATGACGAAGGCCGAGGTGCGTGCGCTTGCCGCCGAACTCGGTCTGCGCACCGCCGCGAAGCCCGACAGCCAGGACGTGTGTTTCATCCCCACGACGGGCGGGCGCGAGACGTTCCTCGGCAAGCGCATACCGTTCCACTCGGGTCGTGTCGTCGACACCGAGGGTCACGATGTCGGCCGGGTCGACGCCGTCGAACTTGTGACGATCGGCCAGCGTCGCGGTATCGGTCTGTACAAGACGGAAGCC
The DNA here is from genome assembly GCA_040401695.1 of Ilumatobacteraceae bacterium. Classification (GTDB taxonomy): domain Bacteria; phylum Actinomycetota; class Acidimicrobiia; order Acidimicrobiales; family Ilumatobacteraceae; genus F1-20-MAGs119. The sequence goes on along the minus strand of JBBANY010000022.1, from coordinate 12,175 downwards.
AAGCGCTTCGTCGTCGACGTCGACACCACGTCGCGCACCGTCGTCGTCGGAACCGAGGGTGATCTCCAGCGCACGGGCTTGGCTTTGCACTCGATGGTCTGGGCGGGTGGAGCACCCGAGTCGGGGCGTTACCGCGTGCAGTGCAGTGCACACGGTGCGTCGTTGCCCTGCGCGGTCGAGGTGATCGACGGTGATCGCGTGCAAGTCACGCTCGACCAGCCGCACCGTCGCGTTGCTCCCGGGCAGAGCGCCGTGCTGTACGACGAGTCCGATTCCTACGTGGTCGCGGGCGGTTTGGTGAGCGCCGCAAGCGCGTGGCCTGCAAGCGTGGGCGCCACGGCATAACTGCGCACGTGCACCGCGTCGAGGGTGCCCAACATGCGCGCGAGATACGGACTGAGGGCCAGGTTTTCGGCTTCTCGCATCGACACAAGCAGCAATGCTCCGCGTGTCACTCCACTGAGGTCGAGTGCTTCACCCGGTGATTCGGCGATCCGTACCGAAGTCACCGCATTGGCCTTGACCATAAAAGTCTCGGCCAGCAGCAAATGATCGTGAACGACGACGCCGGCGGGTACGAGTACGAGCCAGCGCCGAGCAAAGCGATGTAGGCGTGTCGCCGCAACCCACACGAACAGTCCGGCAACCGCGACGAAGCACGCAGCCAGCCACCACACTTCGCCGGCGAGTGCGAAGAGAAGCGCGGCGACCGAGCCCATCGCCAAGACCCAGGCGAGAACGATCGGAGCAATCTGCGGAACGGGCACACGCAACGGCAGCCTGCTTTCGGCGCCGTAGGCGGACGCCTGCACATGGGCGGCCGCGTAGTCGGGGAGGAAAGCCCCGAACGCGGCAACGACGCCGAGCGCGACTGCAACGAGAGGCCACAACACCGCGGCTTCGGCGAGGCCGGGGCGGGAGAGGGTCGCGACGACGAGGCCAACGACGGCGAGCGGTGCGAGCGAGCGGATCGCAGTGAGCGACACAGGTGATAGCCACGCAACGGCGCCGACGCCGACGGCCCACACCAGCCACGCAGTGAGCGTGAACACAACCTGCGCGGTGCGCCCCGATGCCGCGACGGCATCGCCGATGGGGGCGGGTACGAGGGCGAGCAAAACCCATGCGATGCGCACCATCCACACCGTGATGTTTCGTGCGTCGGGGCCCTTCTTCATTCCGTCAATGTTCTACCCGATTGGTACGGTGAAACCCGTGGCGTCGAAGCAGAACAAGTCCGGCAAGGCCGGCACGGCGGCGCGCATCGCCGAGCTGCGTGAACTGATTTCGCACCACAACCAGGCCTATTACGGCCACGATGCACCTGAGATCAGCGACGCCGAATACGACGACCTCGTTCGCGAACTGGCCGTACTCGAAGACGCGAACCCCGATCTCTTCAGCGCCGAGTCGCCCACACAAACCGTCGCTGGTGCGGCGGTCACCACCTTCGCTCCGGTCACGCACGCGATGCCGATGACCAGCCTCGACAACGCGATGGACGAAGACGAACTTCGCGCGTGGGGAGACCGTGTCGCCAAGGGTCTCGAAGGCGAGGCGGCCCGGTACGTCTGCGAACTCAAAATCGACGGGCTCGCCATCAGCATTCGCTACGAGAACGGTGAACTCGTGCAGGCCGCGACACGTGGCGACGGTCGCGTGGGTGAAGACGTCACCGCGAACATCGCCACCATCGCCGCGGTTCCGAAGAAGCTCGTCGTGAAAGAGGGCGAGGCGCCGGCGGTTCTCGAGGTTCGCGGCGAGGTCTACATGCCGATCGCCGCGTTCGAAAAGTTGCGCGCCGCGAAAGAGACGGAGAACGCCGAACGCATCGCCGCGGGTCGCAAGCCGGAACCGGTTCCCGCCAACCCGCGCAACGCGGGTGCGGGTTCGTTGCGTCAGAAGAACCCGTCCATCACCGCACAGCGCGAACTTTCGTTCTGGGCGTATCAACTCGGCGACACGCGTGGAGTTCCCGCCTTCGAATCGCACAAGGACACCCTCGACTACCTCGCGTCGCTCGGCTTTCCCGTCAACCCCGCCATCACACGCGTCGACGCGTTCGCCGAGGTCGTCGGTTTCTGTCACCAGTGGCGCGACGCGCGCGACACGTTGGGCTACGAAATCGACGGGGCCGTCGTGAAGGTCGACTCCCTGGCCCAGCGCGAACGGTTGGGTTTCACCAGTCGCGCCCCCCGATGGGCGATTGCCTTCAAGTTCCCGCCCGAAGAGCGCACCACACTGCTCTGCGACATCCAGATTTCGGTCGGTCGCACCGGCCGCGTCACCCCGTTTGCCGTTCTCGAACCCGTTTTCGTGGGCGGTTCCACGGTGGGCATGGCCACCCTCCACAATCGTGCCCAGGTGGCAGCCAAGGACGTTCGCCCCGGTGACACCGTCACCGTGCGCAAGGCCGGTGACGTCATTCCCGAGGTCGTCGGTCCGGTCCTCGCGAAGCGTCCGAAGAACTGCAAGCCGTGGGTGTTTCCCGACACGTGTCCGTGTCCTCTCGCAACCGAACTCGTTCAAGTCGAAGGCGAAGCTGACACGCGGTGTGTCGAACCGTCGTGTCCGTACCAACGCGATCAACGCATCATCTATTTCGCGTCGCGTGGTGGCATGGACATCGAGGGCCTTGGTGAACGAACGGTCTTCGCACTGTCCGATGCCGGGTTCGTCGAGGACGTGGGTGACATCTACTCGCTCACCGAAGAGCAACTGCTGCAGATCGAAGGATTCGGCAAAGTCAGCGCGCAGAAGTTGCTGGCGGGTATTGACGCATCGCGGCATCGACCTCTGCCGAAACTCCTCACGGCTCTCGGCGTGAAGCACCTCGGACCTGCGGCGTCCGAGTCACTCTCGTTCGCGTTCGGATCGCTCGACGCGATCGCGACGGCATCAACGGATGATCTTGCGTCCGTTGATGGTGTCGGCGAAGTCATCGCCTCATCCATCAGCTCGTGGTTTGCCAAGCCGGCGAACAAACGACTCATCGACAAACTGCGCGATGCCGGAGTCGACTTCGGCAACGTCGAACGCACGTCGCTCCCGCAAGTACTCACCGGCAAGGCCGTGGTCGTCACGGGCACCCTCGAGGGCTTCTCGCGTGACGAGGCCGAGGCCGCGATCAAGCAGCGTGGCGGCAAGAGCCCGGGAAGCGTCTCGGCGAAGACCTTCGCCGTGGTCGTGGGGGCCGAACCGGGGGCCTCAAAGCTGACAAAAGCCGAATCTTTGGGGGTTCCGGTGCTCGACGAGGCGGGTTTCAGGGTGCTGCTCGAGACGGGCGAATTGCCCGCCTGAGCGCCGCCCCGGCGTCAGTCGACGCTGAATTCCCAGCTGTACGACTTCGCCTTGTCGCGTGATTCGGTGATCTTCCAGAAGAACACACGCGCGGTGTGCTTGCCCTGTTCGAGACGTTCGACGGGTGCACCTTCCTGCGGAAGGAACGACAACGTGAAGTTGCCCGGGTCGTACACGGCGGTTGGCGGAAGATCGACTTGTTCACCGGGCTTCGGTTGTCTGCCGCTGCTCTGCAATTCGTCGAGTCGCGTCGTCGGTATCTCGATGCCGTTCACGATGAGCACACCTTGGTAGCCCTCGATGAAGTCGACGCGAATCTCGGATTGACGCAACACCTTCTCGTTGTTGGCGGGTGACATGTTCTCGATCTCGTCGGGAAGGTTCAGCGCGTCGCGTCCGGTGGTGGCGGCGTTGAGTCCGAGAATGATGAGAATGAGGCCCACAGAAACACCGAAGCTGGCAAAAAGTGCCCCCTTGTTGATTTTTTTCGGTGTTTTCACGGTCTCATTCTGACGGGTTGTGGCGGAAAATGCCCATCCGGCGACTAGTTTCTTTTTGCCCCTATGGAAACGCAGCGCGACCTGATCGGCTACGTACTCGCCGGCCGCTACCGCATCACATCGCGGCTCGGACTCGGAGCGAGTGACGAGCCGCGAGGAATGTTCGACGCACTCGACATTCGCACCAACGTCGCAGTGCGCGTTCGTCTCACGCCGCTGAATGATCTCGTCGACCCACGGTCGACAAACCGTCGCACATCGGGTGACGCACGTCGCGCCATCCAACATCATCTCCAGCTCGCTCTGTCGACGCGTCACCCCGCACTTGCTCCGATTTCCGACTGGGGCGACACCGATCTCTTCGGCGTGCGTTGCATCTACACCGTGCTCGGTCAGTTGCCCGGTGGCAGTTTGCGCGAGATGCTCGACCGGGGCCGCCGCCTCACCCCCTCCCAGGCCCTCGTCGTCGGCCTCGACATCTGCCGTGCCCTCCATGCCATCCATTCCGCGGGCTGGGTCCACGGCGACATCCGCCCCGCCACGATTGTTTTCGACGCCAACCGCCGCGCCCGGCTGGGGGGTCTCGACACCCTGACCCTTGAGAACATTGGGGAAGCCGACATCGAGCGGGCCCGCTACGCCGCCCCCGAGGTGGGCCAGGGCGCCCTTCCCAGTCCCGGGTCCGACGTCTACTCGCTCGCCTTGACCCTGGTCGAGGCGGTCACGGGTGAAGTGCCGTTCAATGCCGATTCGGTGACGGTGGCACTGTCGAACCGCGTCGACAAGTTGCTTCCCGTCAACGCCGACCTCGGCGCGCTCGCGAGCGTGATGGAGCGCGCAGCGCGACCCGACGTCGACAGTCGCTTTACTGCGCGCGAGTTCGGCGAGGCGCTGGTTGCGGTCGCCAAGCGTGTTCCGCGTCCGACCCCGATCGACGTCGTTGGTGTCGACGAGCTTCTCATTCCCATGCCGCCGACGACCGTCATCGACCACGGTGACGCCGGAGACCCGACGGGTGAAATCTCACGACCGATCCACAGCGCGATCGAAAAAGACAAAGATCTCGCGAGCGCAGCGCAAGGTGCGCGGCCAACGCAGATCGACGACCCGACGGGTGAAATCGCCGCCGCGCGCACTTCGCGTCTGCGCGGTCGCAAGATCGTCGCAATCGTCGCCGCACTCGCCGTCGTCGGTGGTGCGGTGGCCGGTTACTTCCTTCTCAAGAAGGAGAGTTTTCAGGTTCCCGTTCTCGTCGGACTCACGCAGGGCGAAGCCGAGAATCTCATCCTCAACTTCGACTGGACGCTCGACGCGCGCGAAGGACGCAGCGACGTCGTTGAGACGGGGCAGATCATCTCCACCGATCCGTCCGATGGGCGCATGTTGCAAGAGGGCAAGACGCTCACCATCGTCGTGTCACAGGGCCGAACCTTCTCCACGCTCGAAGATTTCAGCGGCAAGACCATCGAAGAGGCCACTCGACGCATCGAGGAACTGGGCCTCGTCGTCGTTTCCGCCAACATCAACGACGAAAACACCCCTGCGGGCACGGTTCTCAAGTGGGCCGTTGCCGAACAGCCGGCCGCTTCGGTGGGTGACCAGGTCGTGAAGGGCACCACGATCACCCTCACCGTGTCCGACGGGCCGGCGCCGCGCGTCGTGCCCAATCTGATCGGCCTCGACCCGGCAGCGGCCGAGGCCGAAATCCTGAAACTGGGCCTCACCGTGACGAAGCTGGCCGACGACATCGGCGAAGCCGATGCCGGCAAGGTCGGGGGACAGGTGCCCGCCGCGGGTGAAACCGTCCCGCGCGGGGGAAGCGTCAGCTACTGGGTGTCGAAGGGCAAGGAACTCACCACCATCCCGTACGTGCAGATGCAGTACAAGGCGACGGTCGAAAAGCGTCTCACCGAAGCGGGCTTCGTGATCGGCGAAGTCACGGGCAAGGCCGCAACCCACCGACTGAAGAAGATGTTCATCGGTGGTGTCGAGGTGAAGAGCGGTGACGAGGTCTCGATGGGCGCAACCATCGACCTCGAGTTCTACGGCGCATGAGTGACGCGCCAGGCGTCGACGAAGTCGGCGTCCTTCCGTGGCAGGCGGTGCGCGGCAAACGCTTCGTGCGGAAAGTCGCCAAGCGCATCGGTCTCAACCGGGCGTGGGCAACCCTCATCGTCGTCTTGTCCGGCCTCTTTGCGGTCAGTGCAACGATCACCGTGCTCGTCGTCTCGCTCGACACGATCGCAACCGACCTGAACACCGACACCTCCACGATCAACTGGGCGCTCACGGGTCCGATGCTCGCGTTCGGTGTGGTGGGGCCCGCGTTCGGCAAGGCGGGCGACCTGTGGGGTCACAAGCGCCTCTTTCTGTTGGGCCTGCTCGGTGCATCGATCTTCGCGGCGCTCACCGCGGTTGCCTGGAACGCGACGACGATGATCCTCTTCCGCACGCTCTCGGCCACCGCGGGCTCGGCCACGGGCCCGGCGGCGATGGCGTTCATCAACCGCATGTTCGAGCCTGAGGAGCGGGTGCGTCCCCTCGGCTTTTGGAGTTTCACGACGGCGGGTGCACCGGTGCTCGGCGTGGTTCTCGGGGCACCGATCGTCGAATCAGTGGGTTGGCGTGTGATCTTCGTCGTGCAGGCACCGCTGCTCGCACTCGCGTTGCTGGTTGCGTGGCGTTTGTTGCCCGAAACGGACCGTCAGGCGAACGTGAAGTTCGACCTGCGCGGTTCGGCGGTTCTCGGCATCGGCGCCACATCGCTGCTGCTCGCCATCAACCGCGGCCACTCGTGGGGTTGGACGAGCGCGCCGGTGCTCGCCCTTCTCATCGTCGGTGTCTCGGGCCTGTGGGTCTTCTTCCGCGTCGAACGCTCGGCCGAGGCACCGTTGTTGCCGATGCGCTGGTTGCGAACGCGCAATGTCGTGTTCCCGACGCTCAGTCAGGCGTTGATCAACTTCGCCTACATGGGTGGTTTCTTCGCCGTGCCGCAGTTGTTGGAAAAAGGTCTCGACTATTCAACGTCGCACATCGGTTGGCTGATCATTGCGCGTCCGCTCACGTTCTCGATCGTTGCCGCAGCAGCGAGCATCATCACCCTTCGCATCGGTGAGCGTTCGAGCGGGGTCATCGGCGCTTCGGCGACGATCATCTCGATGTTCGTGTTGAGCTCGGTCGGTGTCGGCTCATCGGATGTCGTGATCGTCGTCGGTCTCGCGCTCACGGGTGTGGGTCTCGGTGTTGCAGGTCCTGCCATGACGGGCCTGTTGTCGAGCGCGGTCGACCCCGAGGACATCGGCACGGCGGCTGCCTTCCAGCAGTTGATGACGCAACTCGGTGCGGTCGCCGGAACCACGATCATGACGATGGTGCACGAGTCGACGTTGTCGCGGGGTGTCGTCGAGAGCTTCGGTTACGCCCTGTGGGTCGGCGCATTCGCGGCGTTCCTCGGCCTGATCGCCGCTCTGCGGGTGAAGCCGCTGCGTCGTTGACGTCAGTCGGCGGTGATCGACTTGATCTCGTCGGCGACGATCTTCGTGATGTCGGTCTGCGGAATCGCGGTCTGCATTCCCATCACCTTCATCATGTCGCCGACGACCTTGATCTTCCCCGACATGAAGGCCTGCATGCCCGCCGCCTGGTCCTGATTCACGAAGATCGCCTTCGCGGTCGCGTAGTCGGTGGTCACGGTTGCATCGGCGTCGGCGAGCTCGCCGAGGTCCATCACCATCTCACCCGAGCTGGTGTCCATGAAACTCTTCACCGTTCCTTCGCCGAAGGGAACGTCGGTGACCACTTGGTTGATCTTGATGCTGAAGGTGATCATCGGTGCCTCGTCCTTGTACTTCTCGCGAATCTCGCGCGCGGCGGCCATCCACTCTTCTGACAGGAACTGGTGCGACATGCGACAAACCTACCCAGACTCAGGCGTCGAGGGGAACGCCTGACAGACCTGGCCGGTGAACGCCGGGTACCGCGACGAGGCCCGCGCTGGCCGTGACGGGTGCCGTGAGGTCGTGCACCCAATAGCGGTCCGATGCGCCGATGTCCGATGCGAGGGTCACCGATGGATGCGATGCAAGGCGAACGTTCGCCCAGCGGGCCACACCGGTGTCGAACATTCCTCCGATCCACGCCCCGGCCCCGTGGTCGGCAAGTTTGTCCAACGCTTCGACACACGCGAGGTAGCCGAACCGAGCGGGCTTCAGGGTCACGTCGGTGCACTCGTGGTTCGCCAGCGCGTCGAGCGCATCGGGAGCGCTGCGCACCCCTTCGTCGAGCGCCACGCGCATCGCACCCGTGGCCACAAGTGCCTGGTGCGATGCGGTGTCGTGCGGCGCGAAAGGCTGCTCGACGATCTCGAGGCCGAGTTCGCCCAGCGATGCGACGTGTCTCACGTCGTCGATTCCGTACGCGCCGTTCGCATCGCCGAGCAAGACGACATCGTTCGCCAGTGCTGCGCGTAATTCCCGAATCAGCTCGGTCGTCTGAAGGCCCGGACCGATCTTCAACTTCAGGCGGGAATAGCCGGCGGCTACGGCGTCGACGGCGTGGCGCACGACGGTGTCGATGACGCTCGAATCGCCGGCGGAGTCGGCCGGCATGTTGCCCAAAGTCGCCCCGGCAGAGGCAGCACGTTTCGGTGTGGTGGCGAACAGCGATTCGAAGGCGGTTTCGGCGGCACGCAACTGGGCATCGAGGACCGCCGTTTCGAGTGCCGCGACGGCCATCGGGTGACGCGAGCAGGCATCGCCGTCGATTGCACTGACGAGCGATCGCACCATCGTGGCCGTCACCGGGGTGCGGCCCGCGAATGCCGAGGGCGAAATGTCGGCAAGAAACGCCGCGGCGGCGTCGGCCGTCTCGCCGGTGTAGGACGCATCGTCCGGTGCACCGCATTCACCCCAGCCGCGCGATTCGCCGGCACCCACCTCGACGATGAGCACGCGGCGCGACCGGTGTTCCCCGTGGGTCGCGGCAACGGGCTGCACCAGGTCGAGTTCGCGACGGTGCAATCGGACGAATCCCGTTGCGTCGCCGATCTCGACCGGCGGCAGGGCGCTCAGGTTCACGCTCACACGCTACGGCGTGACCTTTGACGCCTTTACATTCCGCAAAGGATTGTGGCGGAAGCGACCCCCGAGGGCAGACTTGGAGCCCTATGGCGCGCATTCTCGTGACCGAAGAAATCGCCGATGGTGGCCTCGACCGCCTGCGGCAGGCCGGCCACGAAGTCGACATTCGACTCGGCCTCGACCACCTCGAGTTGCTCTCGGTCGTGAAGGGGGCACACGCACTCATCGTGCGTTCGGCAACCGACGTCAATGCCGAGGTGCTGGCTGCCGGAACGGATCTCGTCGTCGTCGGTCGCGCCGGAGTGGGCCTCGACAACGTCGACGTCGACACAGCCACCAAGCGCGGTGTGATGGTGTGCAACGCGCCCGAATCGAACATCGCCTCGGCCGCCGAACAGACGATGGCGTTGCTTCTCGCCATCGCCCGCAACGTTCCACAGGCGCACGCCGCGCTCGTGCAGGGCCGTTGGGAGCGCAGCAAGTGGGAGGGCGTCGAACTGCTCGACAAGACGCTCGGCATCGTGGGCCTCGGCCGTATCGGCAAACTCGTGGCGCAACGGGCAGCGGCCTTCGGAATGCGCATCGTCGCATTCGACCCCTACATCTCGGCCGACCGGGCCCGCCAGATGAACGTCGAGCTCCTGCCGCTCGACCAGGTCGTCGCCGAATCGGATTTCCTGACCGTGCACCTGCCGAAGACCAAAGAGACTGTCGGCCTCATCGGTCGCGAGATGTTCCTGAAGGCAAAGCGCGAACTGCGCGTCATCAACGTCGCGCGCGGCGGCATCATCGACGAAGCCGCGCTGTACGACGCCCTGAAAGAGGGAATCATCGCAGGGGCAGCACTCGACGTGTTCGCCAAAGAGCCGACGACCGATTCACCCCTCTTCACGCTTCCGAACGTCGTCGTCACTCCGCACCTCGGTGCATCGACGCGCGAGGCGCAGGACAAGGCAGGCGACGTGATCGCCGACATGGTGCAACTCGCGCTCGCGGGCGACTTCGTGCCTTTCGCGGTCAACGTCAACGCCGCCGACGCGAACGAAACGCTCAAGCCGTTCCTGCCGCTTGCCGAGCGCCTCGGTCGTCTCTTCGCCACGCTCGTCGGTTCGGTGCCGAAGTCACTCGAAATCAGCGCGACCGGCGAAATCGGCGGTTACGACACCCGCATCCTCACGCTCAGTGCGCTGAAGGGTTTCTTCGGTTCGCTGACGAACGAACAGGTCACCTACGTGAACGGCCCGCAGATCGCGGCCGGCGCGGGATGCGAGGTGCGCGAGAACAACTCGTCGACCTCGACCAACGCCGACTACGTGAACCTCGTGACGCTTCGGGCCGAGGGCCACAGCCTCGCCGCGACACTCGTCGGCCCCCGCCGCGAGGCACGCCTCGTGTTGGTCGACGACCACATCACCGACGTTCCGCCGGCCGACAACATGCTCGTCGTCTCGAACGACGACCGCCCCGGCGTTATCGGCATCGTCGGCACGCTGCTCGGCAATCACAACGTGAACATCGCCGACATGGACGTGGGCAAGGCGCTGAAGCCCGGCACCGCGCTGATGGTGATCGCACCAACGGCAGAGGTTCCGACGGAAGTCGTCGAACAACTTCGTGTCGCGCCCGGCATCTTGAACGTCGCCGTCCTCCACGCCTAACCCCTTTTCTTCAGGGTTCTCGGTGTGTAGGTACCCGTTTTTCGGGTAGCCATGCACCGAGAACCCTCTAGGGGAGGGTGGTGCGGGCGGCCTCGGCGGCGGCTGACGCGTAATCGTCGCCCGACGAGGCGTAGAGCACCGCGCGAGACGAGTTGATGATCAGACCGAAGCCGTCCGATGCGCGTCCGACGCGCAGCACCGTCGCCGCGTCACCGCCCTGTGCGCCGACACCGGGCACGAGCAAGGGCATGTCGCCGACGATGGCGCGCACACGTGCCAACTCGTCGGGGTAGGTCGCACCGACAACGAGACCGACCTCGCCCATCTTCGACCATTCATCAGCAGCTCGTTGTGCAACGTGTTCGTAGAGTGGTCGTCCGTCGATGTGTTGCGACTGGAACGTGCCGCTGCCGGCATTGGATGTGCGGCACAAAACGATGACACCACGCCCGGGCGTCGAAAGAAAAGGCTCGAGCGAGTCGGTGCCGAGATACGGGTTCACCGTCACCGCATCGGCGCCGTACCGCTCGAATGCCTCGCGTGCGTACAGTTTTGCCGTGTCGCCGATGTCGCCGCGCTTGGCATCGAGGATGAGAGGAATCTCGGGATACGAGTCCTTGATGTGATCACAGACGCGTTGCAACTGGGACTCCGCGCTGAACGCCGAGAAATAAGCGATCTGTGGTTTGAATGCGCAGACGTAAGGCGCGGTTGCATCGACTATCGCGATGCAGAAATCAGCGATTGCATCGACACGACCGGCCATCGCGCCGGGTAGTCGGGCAACGTCGGGATCCAGACCGACGCACAGCATCGAACCGGTGTCGCGCCACCGGCGGTTCAGTTTCCCGAGGAAACTCACTCTTCGATCGTGATGGCGGCCGTCGGGCACAGCTCGGAAGCCTCGCGTGCCTTGGCCTCGAGGTCGCCCGTGGGCTCCTCGACCAGGATGTAGAGAAAACCGTCGGACCGGATCTCGAAGATCTCCGGAGCCACCTGTGTGCATGCACCCGTCGAGGCACACACGTCGAAGTCAACAACTACGCGCATGGGTCGAGACTACTTGCCCTGACGCTCGGCGGCCGCAAGAACCGCCCGCAGCGATGCCGTGATGATGTTGGGATCGGTGCCGACGCCCCACTTCACGGAGCCCGACGAGGTGGTGCTTTCGACGTAGGCAACCGCGGTGGCGTCGGCTCCGGCGCCGAGCGCGTGCTCGGTGTAGTCGAGGACGTCGATGTCGATACCCAGGCCGGTCCGCAGGCCGTGCACGAAAGCATCGATGGGGCCGTTGCCCTGCCCGACGACCGTGTGTCGCGTGCCCCCCACGTTCACCTGCGCGGTGATCGTGGTTGCGCCGGTCGAGTCGCTCTTCAATTCGTGGCTGTCGAGGTTCATCGTCGGAGCCGCGGGTAGGTACTCGGTCTTGAATGCGTCCCACATGATGACCGGGGAAATCTCGGTGCCCGAGTCTTCGGTGATGTGCTGGATCGTCTTCGAGAATTCGATCTGCAGACGGCGCGGCAGGTCGAAGCCGTGCTCGGTCTTCATGATGTAGGCGACGCCGCCTTTGCCAGACTGGCTGTTCACGCGGATCACCGCTGCGTAGGAACGACCCACGTGCTTGGGGTCGATCGGA
>JBBANY010000021.1:26147-31659 GCA_040401695.1 Ilumatobacteraceae bacterium | reverse complement strand
ATTTTCGAAGACGTTTCGTTCGACCTCGGCCGGGGCGAGCGCATGCTCGTGCTCGGCCTGAACGGCGCCGGCAAGACCAGCATGTTGCGTATCCTCGCCGGTGAGACACAGGCGAGCATCGGCGACTTCGCATTCGGCCACCAGGTGCAGATGGGTTACTACGCCCAGGAGCACGACAACCTCGATCCGTACGCAAGCCTCATCGACCACATGCGCAAAGAGGCACCGGCGCATCTCAACCTCACCGAGACCCAACTGCGCGGATATCTCGGCATGTTCGGACTGTCGTCGAACAAGGTCTTCCAGGAGTCGGGAACGCTGTCAGGTGGCGAAAAGACGAAGCTGGCACTCGCGATGTTGATGGTTGGTCGCAACAACTTGTTGCTACTCGACGAACCTACGAACAACCTCGACCCTGCAAGCCGCGAAGCCATCGCCGATGCCCTCAGCACTTGGAAGGGCGCCATCATCTTCGTCAGCCACGACACCGAATTCGTCGAGCGTCTCGAACCCACGAAGGTGCTGCTGCTGCCCGACGGCGAAGTCGACTACTTCAACCAGTCGTGGCTCGACTTGGTCAGTCTGTCGTAATCGTCAACGCTGACGCATCAACCCACGTCGATCAAAGCCAGCAGTTCCGGAGCAACGAACAATCTGGTCGGTCGACCCTTACCAACCGGGCGCGAGTGCTCTTCGAGAATTCCGGCGGCCGTCAACGATTCGAGTCCGCTCAGCGCGGCCCTCACCGACACCCCAAATTCTTGGGCAACCGTCCGTGAGTCGAGTACCAACCGCTGCGGGAGAAGCCGAAGTATCGGCCATGCGCACGAATCGCTACGGGCCAGCAGGCGAACACGCCACCTGGCGCGAAGCTCGTCGATCGCTTGAACGAGGGCGAGTTGCCGTTGGGATGCGCGCTCCACGGCCGTGGCGAACCATGACACCCACGCGTCGATGTCTCCCATTCGGAACAGAGTGAGACCCGACAGGTAGCCACCCATGTCGCCGACGATGACGGTGCTGACGCTTGGCGGAGCAACAAGCCGCAGGCGTCGGGCGAGAATCCAATCGACGAGCATGCGCCCGACGCGGCCGTTGCCATCGACAAACGGGTGGATCAGCTCGAACTGTGCATGGGCGATTGCTGCTTGAAGAATCGGGTCGAGGTCGGTGCGATTGACGAAGTCGATCAGATCATCAACCAGTGCGGGGATCTTGCTCGCCGGCGGCGTCACCAATGCAGCGTCGAGGGGACTTGTTCCCCCGATCCAACCTTGCTCGGTACGCAGACGGCCGTGGTGTTCGCGGGGCAGGTTTGTTGAACGCATCACACGTGCATGCCAATCGCAGAACACCTCCAACGACACGTCGGTGTTGGCTTCTTCGCGAACGTGCTGCACCGTGGCGATCGCGTCATTGAGCGACTGCGCGACGGGGGATTGGCCGGGGAGAACGATGTCGAGAGTTGGCGCACCGATTCCTTCGATGAACGACGAGGCGAGGGCTTCGTAGCGCGCCATCAGATGCGCAAGCGTCGCGAAGTCCGGCGGAACCACCTCGGCGGTGAGCGACAGGCGTGATGCCGACGACTTGCACGATGCGTCGACAGCAGGTCGAAGCTCGAACGTTTGCTTGGCCAGAAGGTGGGGCACCGTGGCATCGACGCGACGACCACGCCACGTGATTTGGGTGGTTGCTGCCGCCTGCATTTGTTGAAGGTTATCCGTATAAAATTCAACAAATAACCATGAATTGCACGGTACTCTGTAATCCGTTATAGTCACCTCGTGGCAACACCAACCGACTCAACCCAGTTGTTGAAGGGTGTTCTCGACCTTGCGGTTCTTGCAGTTCTCGCCACCGAAGACGGCTATGGCTACGACGTCGTTCGCCGACTGCGCGACGGTGGCCTGACCGACGTCGCCGAAGCCTCGGTCTACGGAACTCTTCGTCGACTATTCGCCGACGGATGTCTGTCCAGCTACGTCGTGCCCTCCGACGAAGGTCCCCACCGCAAGTACTACGCACTCACCCCGGCGGGCCGCACCCATCTCGCCAACCAAGCCGCTGTATGGCGCGACTTCTCGCAAGCCGTGACATCGCTCGTCGAATCGACCGGAAAGGACTGACCCTCATGGTGTCTCCCGAAATTGCAATCTTCGCCGAGCGCGTCCGCCGCGCGCTCGGGCATTTGTCCGTCGAACAGGTTGCTGATCTGACGGACGGCCTCGAAGCAAATGTTGCCGCTTCGGTTGCCGACGGAACACCGTTGCCCGATGTCGACGTGTACGTAGCTGAACTTCTGTCGGCGGCGGGCATCGACGTTACGCCAGAGCCGATAGGACCCTTCGCCTCCTTCAGGCGCGCGTTCGAATTCGCCGAGCGCATCGCATCGCCGATTGTCCGGTGGTCTCGCGGTCTCGCACCGATGTGGTGGGTTGTGCGTGCGTTTGCAATCACGGTGGTTCTGGGTGCCTGGACGTCTCGTGACCCTGCGTGGGGAGGTTCCCACACGTTCATCGCAGTGGCAGATCGCGAATCGATCGGCTTCGCAGTCTTTGGCCTGTTGCTGGTCGCTTCGGTGTGGTGGGGTCGTCGTGACACCGTCATTCCAGGTTTGATTCGTGCCGTCGTAGGCGTAGTGCTCGTCATCCTCGCTTACGTTGCAACCAATGATGAATTCCGATGGGCAAATCAGTTCGCCTCCGCCGAAGCACGGCAGTACTGCTACCAGCAGGGTTACGACTCGCAGGGAAAGATCGGATTGCCCAAACTTCCTCCGCCGAACATGATGGGGATGCATCTGCGTGAAGCCGATGCTGCGATCACCAAGTGGGGCCGGGGTCTTGCGGTGATCAGCGGTTCATTCGATCCAACTTGGGTCGGTATGGAGGGTGTCGACCAGAGTGTCTTTCCGGAGAGCGTTCCGGGAATCGAAGATACGAATGCTGTCGTCGTCGAGCAGCAACCTCCCGCACTGGTCAGCGGAACGTGTGCCTACATCGAGGTTCCGGTGAGATTTGAGGTGGTGCCACCGACGACGGTGCTGCCCGCGACGACGACCGTGCCGCCAACAATCGCGCCGTCGACGACGACTTCTTCGTCAACGACGGTCACGCCTCCGTCGACCGTGCTGGGAGTTGTGACTCCGGCCACCACTGACGGCTGATACGTTGCGCTCATGAAAATTGGGCTATTCGGGGGTGCCGCCCAGTCGGGCACGGTTGATCAAGTTGTGGCCGAGGCGAAGCAGGCCGAACGGGACGGGTTCGCAGGTTATTGGTTGCCGCAGATCTTCGCGCACGATGCGTTGACGCTGCTGGCGTTGATCGGTCGTGAGGTTCCGCGCATCGAACTCGGCACCGCCGTTGTGCCGACGTACCCGCGCCACCCGATGATGCTTGCCCAGCAGTGTCTCACGGTGAATGCGGCGGTTGGCGGTCGTCTGTGTCTGGGAATCGGACTGAGTCACCAGATCGTGATCGAGAACATGATGGGTATGTCGTTCGAAAAGCCCGTGCGCCACATGCGCGAATACCTGACGGTGCTGCAGTCGTTGAACAAGACCAACAACGTTTCGTTCTCGGGCGAGGTGTATTCGACTCACGCCGGTGTGTCGGTTGCCGGGTCGCAACCCTTCGGTGTTGTCGTCGCCGCGCTTGGCGAGCAGATGCTGCGCGTCACGGCGGCGTTGGCCGATGGAACGTTGACGTGGTGCACGGGTCCGTCGACCCTGGCGAACCACACGATTCCGGTTCTCGACAGGGCCACGGATGCGCTCGGCAAGCCGAAGCAACGTGTCATCGCTGCGTTGCCGGTGTGCGTGACGACAAAGGTGGCCGAGGCGCGCGAGCGTGCATCGCAGGTGTTCGCGATCTACGGCCAGCTACCCAGCTATCGCGCGATGCTCGACAAGGAAGGTGCCGCCGGTCCGGCCGACATCGCGATCGTCGGAACAGTCGCGGAAGTGACCGACCGAATCTCTGCGCTCGCCGACATCGGTATCACCGACTTTGCTGCGGTCGAGTTCGGCGGCGATGCCGACGAATCGGCCAACACGCGCGCTGCACTAAAGACACTGTTGTCGTGACCTACGAGGGCTATTCCGTCATCAGCGTGTCGGTTGATGGTGGAGTGGCGAATGTCGTTGTTGACAACCCACCCATCAATCTCTTCGATTTGACGCTGTATGCCGACATGGTTCGTGTGTCACACGAACTTGCCGGCGACCCCGATGTTCGGTGTGTCGTGCTGTCATCTGCGGTGTCCGGCTTCTTTATCCCGCACTTCGACGTCTCGGTGATCTTGCAAATGCCCCATGACATGCCGGTGCCGAAGCGCTACCACGATTTCAACGTCATGTGCGAGAACTTCCGCACGATGCCAAAGGCAACGATCGCGGTGATCGAGGGGCGCAGTGGCGGCGGGGGCAACGAACTTGCGCTCGCATGTGACATGCGTTTCGCACTTCGTGGCGGCGCGGTGTTCAACCAGCCCGAGGTTGCCCTCGGTATCGTCCCTGGTTCGGGTGGGACCGTGCGCCTGCCCCGTCTCATCGGGCGTAACCGCGCGATGGAGGTGATCCTCGGATCCGACGACATCGACGCCGACACCGCTGCCGAATGGGGAATGGTGAATCGATCGTTCGGCGCAGACGAACTGTGGCCGTTTGTGGATCGCTTGGCTGCTCGAATTGCAAAGTTCCCGCCCGACGCGGTGGCCGCGGCGAAGGCAGCGGTTCTGCGTGCCGATGGAAACCTTGAACCGGATCTCCTCACCGAGTCGGGCGAATTCAACCGACTGCTCGGCACGCCTCGTGCGCAGGCCGCGATGCGCAACTTCATGGAACGCGGCGGCCAAACCGTCGCAGGCGAATCTCGTCTCGGCGAACTCGCCGAAGAGATTTAGTAACCTTTGGTCTTCTGATTGGCGAAAGAGTGGTCAAGGGCGGGGTGTTCACCCCGCCCTTGCCGTATCTCGGCACCAGCAGCACACATGTGTTTGGTGTCGAAGTGGTGTAACGGCAGCACGTCGGTCTTGCCAGCCCGAAGGTGCCGGTTCGATTCCGGTCTTCGGCTCCAACAAAACGAAAGAGGGAACGGGCTCGTGCTTGGTTCTCACCCGCACTGGCATCGTGGGGACACTTGAGTAGTCAGTCCGGTGGCGTGAGCCACCGGACTGTTTCGTATCTATGCTTGAGATACGTGCTGGCGAGACCGAAAGCGGGCGGGGTATTCACCCCGCCCGTTTGCTATTTCTTCAGGTTGACGGCGATGGCACCGGGCATCGGCTTGTTGACGAGATCGAAGAAGTCGTTGCCCTTGTCGTCGACGACAATGAAGGCGGGGAAGTCCTGCACTTCGATCTTCCACACCGCTTCCATCCCGAGTTCGGGGTACTCGAGCACTTCGACCTTGGTGATGCAGTCGAGAGCGAGGCGTGCGGCCGGACCGCCGATCGATCCGAGGTAGAAGCCACCGTGCTTGTTGCAGGCATCGGTGACCTGGCGTGA
>JBBANY010000021.1:0-26137 GCA_040401695.1 Ilumatobacteraceae bacterium | reverse complement strand
CTGGCGTGAGCGGTTGCCCTTTGCGAGCATGACCATGCTGCCGCCTGCTGCCTGGAACTCATCCACGTAACTGTCCATGCGGCCTGCGGTGGTGGGGCCGAACGAACCGGACGCCATGCCGTCGGGAGTCTTGGCGGGCCCGGCGTAATAGACGCAGTAATCCTTCAAGTACTGCGGCATGCCGCCGCCCGAGTCGAGGCGTTCCTTGATCTTTGCGTGGGCGATGTCGCGTGCGACGACCATCGGACCCGTCAGCATCACACGGGTCTTCACCGGATACTTCGAGAGTGTCTCGCGGATCTCGCTCATCGGACGCGTGAGGTCGATGTTCACGACTTCGCCGTCGAGGTCGTCTTCGGTGACCTCGGGAAGGAAGCGAGCGGGATCGGTTTCCAGTTCCTCGATGAAGATTCCCTTTGCGGTGATCTTGCCGAGTGCCTGGCGGTCGGCGCTGCAACTGACGGCGAATGCAACCGGGCAACTCGCGCCGTGACGCGGCAGGCGAATGATGCGTACGTCGTGGCAGAAGTACTTGCCACCGAACTGTGCGCCGATACCGGTGTCTTGTGCGAGCTTGAGAACTTTTGCCTCAAGGTCGAGATCGCGGAATGCGTGACCGGTTTTGCTGCCGGTGGTGGGAAGTACGTCGAGGTAGCGGGCGCTGGCGAGCTTCGCGGTTTCGACGGCGAGTTCGGCTGACGTTCCGCCGATGACGACTGCGAGATGGTACGGCGGGCATGCGGCGGTGCCGAGAGTCTTCATCTTGTCGAAGAGCCAGGGGAGAAGGGTCTTTTCGTTGAGAAGCGCCTTGGTTTCCTGGAAGAGGTAGCTCTTGTTCGCCGAGCCGCCACCCTTGGCCATGAAGAGGAACTTGTACTCGTTGCCGTCGATCGCCGAGATCTTGATCTCCGCAGGCAAGTTGTTGCCGGTGTTGACCTCGTCGTACATGTTGAGTGCAGCCATCTGGCTGTAACGCAGATTGCTCGTGAGATAGGTGTCGTAGACGCCCTTGGCGATGGCCTCTTCGTCGCCTCCTCCGGTGAAGACGAATTGACCCTTCTTGCCCTTCACGATTGCCGTGCCGGTGTCTTGGCACATCGGCAGGATTCCACCGGCAGCGATGCTGGCGTTCTTCAGCAGGTCGAGAGCGACGAAACGATCGTTGTCGCTGGCCTCGGGGTCGTCGAGGATGTTGCGCAACTGCTGGAGGTGGCTCGACCGCAGCAGGTGGGCGATGTCGCGCATCGCGGTGCTGGTGAGCAAGGTGATCGCCGATGGATCGACCTTGAGAAACGTTCCCTCCGGAGTGTTGAAAGTGGAGACACCCTCGGTGGTGACCAAGCGGTATTTGGTGGTGTCGGGCCCGAGGGGGAAAAGTTCGGTGAAATCGAAGTCGGCCATGACCACACGGTAGGGGTTCGTCGACTGTCGATGCACGTTCACGAACGGCATACGACGATCACGTGGCGGGATTCACGGGCCAGTCGTGCTTGGGATAGCGGCCGGCCATGTCCTTGCGGACCTCCGACCACGAGCCCGCCCAGAACGCCGGCAGGTCGCTCGTCACCTGAATCGGTCTGTCGGCAGGTGACAACAACTCGACGACCAATGGCACGGCGCCGTTCATGATCGATGGATGGACCGCGGTGCCGTAGAAGTGTTGTGCGCGGGCCGACAACATCGGCGTCTCGTCGCCGCGGTAGGTGACGCGCATTTGGCGCCCGTTGGTGAGTGTGACGTGTGCAGGTGCGAGCTCGTCGAGATGCGAGCCGAGCTCGTACGGAAGTCCGCTGCGCAGGACGATCGAGAGATCGAGGTTGTCGAGATCGACTTTCGAGACGAATCCGGCGAGGTACGGCGCCAGCCAATCGTCGAGCGTCGCGATCAACGCCTTGCTGCTCCAGTCGGGCCAGCGTGCATCGCGTGAATGAAGAAACCGGACACGCTCGACGAGCGACTCCGACGCGGGTCCCCACGGAAGTGCTTGGAGGCTTGTCGTGCGGACGCGTTCCACGAGCGCGGCGGTGGTGTCGGGTCCTGCCGCTGGTTTTTGTCGAACCTCGCGCAGTTTCATGCCGTCGAGGCGCCATTCGATCGAGTTCACGAGGTCGCTGCGCTCGCGGTCCCACGTGACCGCGTTTTTCACCGTCACGTGTTCGGCGAGCAGGTCGGTGATGTCGTCAGCCGTGATTGCCGCGGCGAGTCGCACGCGGGTGTTCTTTCGGTCGCCGTCGACGTCGGCTGCGACGATGAACTGCTCGTCGGCCAGATCCGACTCCTTCGGTACCCACGCGGCGTTGCCCGTGCGCAGTTGGAATTGTCCGGCGCCGGTCTTTTGTACGGCGAGCCTGTCGGGATAGGCGCGCAACAAAAGGGCGCCGACACGGTTCGACCGCGCCGAGCCCGACGTCGCGGTGCGTCCCGACCGCCGGAGAATGTCACGAGCCTGTTCACGCACGCGGGCGGCAGCGCGACGGTCGACGCGGTCGTCCGAGGCCAAATCATCGATGCATTCGATCCGCCACGCAAGGTCCTCGGGGATGTCGTCGCGCCGACCGCCGGGTGCCCGCACGACGTCGCGGTCCTCGAGGAGAGCCGCGAGCAGACACGCGGTCCACACGTCGGTGTCGTGCGCGCCGACAACCATCGCGCCAAGTCGTGGATGCAGCGGTACGCGCAGCATCGTTCGACCGAGGTCGGTGATGCGGCCGTCGGAGTCGAGGGCGTCGAGCATGGTGAGCAGTTCGCGAGCCTGTACGAAAGTCGCGCGGGGTGGTTGGTCGAGGAAGCGCAGCTCATCGACGTCGACGCCCCACGCCGCGAGTTCGAGCGCCGTTCCCGCCAGATCGATCTGGAGGATCTCGGGTTCGATTTGGGTGCGACGTGACCGATGTTCGGCCTGCGGCCACAGTCGGTAGGCGCGGCCGGGACCGAGACGACCCGCGCGGCCTGCGCGCTGGTCGGCCGAAGCGCGACTGACGTTGCCGAGGATGAGTTTCGACATTCCGGTGTTCGGGTCGAATCGTGGCGAGCGGGAAAGTCCCGAGTCGATGACGACACGCACACCGTCAACCGTCAACGAGCTCTCCGCAATGTCAGTGGAGAACACGATGCGCCGGCGACCCGGCTTGCTCGGTGCGAGCGCGGCATCCTGTTCGTCTTGGCTGAGGGCGCCGGCGAGGGGGAACAGATCGACGTTTGCATCGACGACGCGTGATGCGGCTTCGATGCAGCGGCGAATCTCGCCGATACCGGGGAGAAAAACGAGGATGTCGCCCTCGGTCTCCCGAAGCGCGCGGAACACGGTGTCGGCGACCTTGTTCTCGAGGCGGTCGGAGTCGCGACGCTGTCCCTTGCGAACTGTCGGGGCCTGCCACCAGTCGATGTCGACCGGGAACAGTGTTCCGTCGCTCGATACGACGGGCACTGTGTCGTCGTTCGAGAGGTAACCGCACCAACGCTCGGTGTCGGGGGTTGCCGACATCAGCAAGATGCGTTGACTCGTGCCGAGTGATCGCTGGGCGTGCAGCAGAAGAGCAAGACCGAGGTCGCCGGGCAGGTTGCGCTCGTGGACTTCGTCGAAGATCACGATCCCGACGCCGGGCAGGTCGGGGTCGTTCTGCAGCCGACGGGTGAGAACACCTTCGGTGAGAACTTCGATGCGTGTCGTTGGCCCGATGATGCGCTCGTCGCGCGTTTGGTAGCCGACCGTCTCGCCGACGCGCTCACCGAGAAGCTGCGCCATGCGGCGCGCGGCCGCACGAGCGGCAAGCTTGCGCGGCTCGAGCATGATGATGCGCTCGCCGCCTGACAGAAGTGAACTCTCGAGCAACCTCAATGGAGCGAGAGTGGTTTTGCCCGACCCGGGTGGGGCGACGAGGACACCACGCGAATGGGCCGTCAGTGACGCGACGAGCTCGGGGATGCACGCTTCGACCGGAAGCCCGGTCGGCGCGAGGGTCACACGAGGGCCGGTGTGCCGGCGTAGGGGCTTGGGTCTTTCGGCCCCGGAATCGTGGGTGCCGACCACGCGGTGGTGGTGGCAATCGACTGGGCGACCTTGCGCCACTCGACGGGTCGCCAACCTTCGGCGGCGGCGGGCACGCTGAGGTCGGACTGGATGAACACGAACGCCGGCAACTTCTGCAGACCAAGGCCACGCACGGCTGCACGGTCGGGGTCGACGAAGACGAGGAACTCGTCGGTGAGCGGTCCGAGGAACTGCTTGGCCTCGTCGGGTGTCGCCGTGACGATGAAGTTCACCCGGACGGCCGCACCCGCGAAAGCGCGCATGATGCGTGCGGCGGTGTCGAGGATCCACGAACTTTCGTTCGTGAACGGGTCGATGACGATCGAGGCCATGTGGAACGTCGTGAGCCATTCACGCAGGGGACGGGCGTCACCGGTGAGGGGGGTGAGAACGAGATCAGCAGAGGGGGTGGTTGCCACGGGTGAAACGGTAGCAAGCCGGCACTACGTTGGATGAAGTGCATCCCATCGAGCACCTGCGTTATTTGGCACGTGCCGGGTACGCCGATGCCCCCGAACTGGTCTCCGAGACCGCCTCGGCACTGCGTCACCTCGGTGCCGACCCCGCGAACCTGCTCCTCACGTGTCGTCGCATCGTCGAGAAGCATCCCACTTGCGGTCCGCTGTGGTGGCTGTGCGCCGAGTTGCTGACGGCACTCGAACCACGCGACACGTTGCGACGGTGCGTCGAATCGGTGCGCGAGGACTCGACTCCGGCGCATCTTTCGGGCCACTTGACCACGCGTTTCCCCGACGGTGGAACTGTTGTGGTCAACGGATGGTCGTGGGAGATCGCGGTCGCCCTCGTGCAGAGTTTCGGCTTCGAGGCGTGTGTGATCGACGGCGACAACGGTGCCGATCACATGGTGCGGGTGCTCGAGCGCAATGAGGTGACGGCTCACCTCATCGAACCCCAGCGCGCTGCGGCGGCGGTCGGGGAGAGCACAGCAATCCTGGTCTCGACCGCTTTCGCTGCTCCCGACGGTCTCTGGTCACCGATCGGGTCGGCGCAACTTGCGGCCACGGCCTACTGCGCGGGAATAGATGTCATCGCCACCACGCCGGTCGGCACGCGACTGCCGAAGGTCTTCACCGATGCAATGGTCAGACTCGTCGACGACGACACGCGAGGAGAGCCGTGGCACCGTGACATCGAGATGATTTCGCTCGGACTCGTGACAACTGTCGTCGGCGGCAAGGGAGTCGAAGATGCGGCCGAACTCAGGGAATCGGGGCTGCGTCCCGAGGCCCCGTCGGCGACTGAGCTCACCGTTCGTTCCGCGATGTAGTTTGCCCGCATGGGAGAAGTCGTTTCGTTCAAGAGCAATGGTTCGCAGGGCAGCGGATACCTGGCCGACGGTGGCGGACCGGGAGTCATCGTGATCCAAGAGTGGTGGGGCCTTGTTCCCCACATCAAGGCCGTCGCCGACAGATTCGCGGCGGAAGGGTTCACTGCCCTCGCTCCCGACCTCTACCGTGGCGAGGCAGCGACCGAGCCCGACGAGGCAGGCAAGTTGATGATGGGCCTGGCCCTCGACCGTGCCGGAAAGGACCTCAGCGGTGCGGTCGATTTCCTGCAAGAGCGGACCGGCAGGAAGAAGGTCGGAGTCGTCGGCTACTGCATGGGTGGAGGACTCACGCTCACACTTGCGTGCCAGCGCCCGGATGCGGTTGCCGCTGCGGCGCCTTTCTACGGCGTGATTCCGTGGGCCGAGGCACAGCCGGACTGGTCCGCTATCAGTGGAGTCATCGAAGGCCACTACGCCGAGAACGATGCGTTTGCATCACCCGAAGCGGCCCGCGCCCTCGAGGCTGACCTGAAAGGGCGTGGCAAGAACGCCACGTTCCACATTTATCCCGGGACGCATCATGCGTTCTTCAACGACGAGCGCCCGGACGTGTACGACGCAGCGGCTTCGAAGACGGCATGGACGCGTGTGCTCGCGCTGTTCCGTACGAACCTGTGAACTGAAGCGGGTCAGGCAAGTTCGGCGATCGCAGATGCGATCGCGATCAATCTTTCGGCGTTCGCCACGTGGAGATTCTCGATCATCTTGCCGTCGAGTTGCACGACACCCTTGCCTTCGGCGCGCGCGGCGTTGAACGCCTCGATGACGCGACGGGCATGCTCGACCTCCGACTCACCGGGGGCCCACACCTCGTTGGCGATCGCAACCTGATCGGGGTGGATGAGAGTTTTGCCGTCGAATCCCATCTGCATGCCCTGCGCGCATTCGGCGCGGAAACCCTCTGCGTTCTTGATGTCGTTGTACACCCCGTCGAGAATCGGCTTGTCGGCCTCGCGCGCCGCGAGTAGTGCCGTGGCGAGATGCGAGATAACGGGTGCACGACCGGGCACCTGAGCCGCATGCAGCTCTTTCACGAGGTCGTTGGTGCCCATCACCAGAACGGCAACACGTGGGTGTGCGGCGATCGAGCGTGCGTTGAAAATGGCCGACGGTGTCTCGACCATTGCCCAGATGAACATCTCGGCCGGTGCGCCCGCGGCATCGAGGTGTTTAGACACTGCGTCGACTGCGGCTGCGTCACCAACCTTCGGGATGACGATCGATGACGCGCACGACTTCGCAGCCGCTGCGATGTCGGCCGCACCCCACGGAGTGTCGAGGCCGTTGCAGCGGATGGTGATCTCGCGCTTTCCGTATTCACCCGACGACGCGGCTTTGACGGCGTTCTCACGCGCGGCATCCTTCGATTCGGGTGACACGGCGTCTTCGAGGTCGAAGATCAGCGCGTCGGACGCGATCGTTTTGGCCTTTTCGAGGGCGCGCTCGTTGGCTGCGGGCATGTAGAGAACCGAGCGGCGGGGGCGGAGCTTCGACATGTTCTTCTCTCTTCTCAGTTGAATCCGTAGAGACCTGCGAGATGCGGGTCGCGTGCCGACAGTTGGCGGGCAAGTTCGACGACGACCTTGCACTGCTTCACCGATGCATCGTCTTCCATCTTGCCGTCGAGCATGATGGCGCCCGTTCCGTCGCCCATCGCTTCGATCACGCGCTGGGCTTGTTTCACATCCGCGGGGCGGGGGCTAAAGACGCGCTTGGCGATGTCGATCTGCACCGGGTGCAGGCTCCACGCACCGACGCAACCCAGGAGATATGCGTTGCGGAACTGGTCTTCGCAAGCGACGACGTCCTTGATGTCACCGAACGGGCCGTAGAAGGCAAAGATTCCGTTCGCGACGCACGCGTCGACCATGCGGGCCATCGTGTAATGCCACAGGTCCTGCTGGTACGTGCCGCGCGGCGCATCGGGGTTCTCGGGGTTGGGGTCCTGACGCACGAGGTAGTCGGGATGGCCACCACCGACGCGGGTGGTCTTCATGCGGCGGTTCGCCGCCAGGTCGGCGGGTCCGAGCGAGAGACCCTGCATGCGCGGGGATGCGGCGCAGATCTCTTCGACGTTGGCGACGCCGCGCGCCGTTTCGAGAAGTGCATGAATGAGGATCGGACGCTTGAGGCCGGCCTTTGCTTCGAGCTGCGCGAGCAGACGATCGACGTAGTGGATGTCCTCGGGACCCTCGACCTTCGGGATCATGATCACGTCGACCTTGTCGCCGGCCTCGGTCACGATCGCGTTCATGTCGTCGAGGAACCACGGCGAGTCGAGGCTGTTGACACGGGTCCACAACTGGGTGTCACCCATGGGAACCGTTTTCGCCACGTTGATGAATCCGCGACGTGCGGCTTCCTTGTCGGCCATCGGAATCGCATCTTCGAGGTTTCCGAGAATGATGTCGACGGTCGGCACGACCTCGGGAAGTTTCGCCACGACCTTTTCCAGTTGCGGCGGGAAGAAATGGATGACTCGGCTCGGACGGAACGGGATCTCGCGAAGGGGCTCGGGGGCGCCGATGGCGAGGGGTTTGAAGAAGTCTTTTGCACTGCGCACGCGTCGAAGCGTAGGGCTTTGGCGTTTGGGCGATGAAACCCACTGTGAAACCGACCTGCGAGACTGGTCAACGTGGGTGGCAGATTCGATGCGGTTCTCTTCGACGCGGGCGGCGTGTTGGTGTTGCCCGACCCGAAGGTGCTCGCTCCGTTGATCGCGTACTACGGCGGTGACGACCGACACGAGGCTTACGTCCGGGCCCATTACGCGGGGATGGCCGCGAAGTCCGCGGTTACCGCCGGTGAGTCGGACTGGACCCACTACAACGCGACGTATCTCGCGCACCTGTCGGTTCCCGACGAACACCGTGATGCCGCACTCGAGGTTCTCACCCACGTGAAGGCGAATGCACGACTGTGGCGCCATCCGATCCCCGGCTCGGCAGAGGCACTGCGTGAGCTCGATTCACGCGGTGTACCGATCGGCATCGTGAGCAACGCGAGTGGACAGATCGAGTCGACGCTTCAGGTGAGCGGAATCTGTCAGGTGGGCCCAGGGCCGCTGGCGCGCGTGCGATGCGTGATCGACAGCCACGTCGTCGGCGTGGAGAAGCCCGATCCGCGGATCTTCGATCACGCACTCGTTCACTTCGAAGGGATCGAGCGTTCGCGAATCGCCTATGTCGGTGACTCGCTCATCATGGACGTGGGCGGTGCGCGCGCTGCCGGGCTGCACCCGGTTCTCGTCGACCCCTACGACGATGCGGCAGGACACGACGTCGAGCGCATCCGCTCGCTGGGTGACCTGTTGTCGGCGCTCTGAGAACTACTTGCCGGCGGCGTCGACCAGCTGTCGTGCGATGACCTTCAGGCACAACGTCTCGTCGGCGCCTTCGAAGATCGACAACACGCGCGCATCGACGAAGAGTCGGCTGACCGAGTACTCCTCGGCGTAGCCGTATCCACCGTGGATCTGCATCGCTTCACGGGCCACCCATTCGGCTGCCTTGCAGACGTAGGCCTTCACCATGCTGGCCTCCATCGCACCTTCGCCCTTAGCCATCAACTTGGCGACGCCGTACGAGAACTGCCGGCTGGCCTGGATGATCGTCGACATGCGGCCGAGCTTTGCCTTGGTGAGTTGGTAGTCGTAGACGTTCTTGCCGAACACCGAACGGTTGTTGGCATAGTCGAGCGCCGCTTCGTACGCGGCCTGCATGACGCCGACGGCGCGTGCCGCAGTCTGCAGACGTCCGTTTTCGAATCCGGCCATCTGGAAATAGAAGCCCTTGCCGAGTCCCGACTCGAGGCCGATGAGGTTCTCGGCGGGAACCCACCAATCTTCGAGAGCGATCTCGTATGAGTGCATTCCGCGGTAACCGATGGTGTCGATCGGGCGACCCTCCATCTTTCCGCCCTCGGCCTGATTGAAAAGGAAACCATGGGCGTCACCGTGCGGCTTGGGAACGATGAAGAGGCTGAGCCCCTTGTGTCCGAGGCTGCGGTCAGGGTTCGTGCGGGCGAGCAGCATCAGCACATCGGCGCGTGCGCCGAACGTGCACCACGTCTTGACGCCGTTGATGCGCCAGCCCTTGCGACCATCTGCGAGATCGGACGGAGTCGCCGTCACCTTGATGTTGGCGACGTCGCTGCCGTAGTCGGGTTCGGTCACCGCGACTGCGGCGAGAACCTCGGCGGTGGCAAGTTTCGGCAGCCACTCGTGCTTCTGTTCCTCGGTGCCACCCTTCATGAGGGCGCGGGCGAGGATTTCCGGACGCGTGATGAGCGAACCACCGATGCCGAGCGAACCGCGGGAGAGTTCCTCGGTCGCGATGACGTTGCCCATGTACTCACCGTCGCCACCCTCGCTGTATCCGCCGTATTCGGCCGGAATCGAGAGTCCGAAGGCACCCATCTCGGCGAGGCCGGAGATCAGTTCTTCCGGAACGTCGGCATTGTGACGGTGCACGTGCTCGGCGCGCGGTGCGACTTCCTTGTTCGCATACGAACGAAACGTGTCCTGCACCATCTCGAAGTCGGCATCGAGGTGGCGCGGGCCCTGCTGATCGGCGAGCGACGCGAGGAATTCGGGAGAGCGGAAGGCCGACACGAACTCGTTGCCGAACGAGAGGTCGGCAGCGCTCACGCCCCACAGTTGTTCGCGTCCGACAAGACGCGTGACGAGGTCGTGCACCATGTCGGCGGTGAAGGCACAGGTGAGTCGCGCTTCGGTGTCGCCCTTTGCCCCGTAGTCGAGCATCGAGCGCGCCGTCTCCACCGCGGCGGCCGCGTGTGCGATGTCGTATGCAAGTACCTGTTCGACGTCGGGTCCGCCGCTGGCGGCGAGTTTGCGGACGGCCTTGCCGACCATCGCGCGGGCGGTTTCGATGATCGTCGCAGCGGTCTGCAGATCGGGCGTCGGGAGAGGTGCGGTGCTGGCCATGGCGCAAAACGCTAGTCGTGACCACCGCTTCGATGCCCATCGGTACGATCAGAAAATCACACCGGTCATCGACGCCTACCGACGCGGCATGCCGCCGACCGCGACCCATGGAGAGACGCATGCGGTCGTTGCCTGGCACGCCGGCAGCGAGGTTTTCGCCGTCCATGGCTCGGGCTACGCCACCCCGTGCGGGCCGGGTGTGACACACATCTCGTGGTCGATGGCAAAGAGCATGACGCACGCACTCGTCGGTTTTCTCGTGGCGGACGGACGCCTCGACATCGATGCGCCGGCCGACGTTCCCGAGTGGGCCGGTGATGCCCGCAGTCGCATCACGTTGAGGCACCTCCTCGAAATGAGGCCCGGCCTCGAGTGGGTGGAGGACTACGTCGACGGCGAAAAGTCCCACGTCATCGACATGCTGTTCGGCGCAGGGAAAGACGACCACGGCGCGTATGCGGCGGCTCTTCCGTTGAGTCACGAGCCCGGTACGCACTGGGTCTACTCGTCGGGTACGACCAACATCATCTGCCGGATTCTCGGTGACCTCGTCGGGGGTGACGGTTCGGAGCAACGTCGTTCGCGGATGCAGTCGTTCATCGACGAGAGACTCTTCTCACCGCTCGGCATGTCGAGTGCCACCGCGAAGTTCGATGCCGCCGGCAACTTCGTCGGGTCGTCGTACGTCTATGCGACCGCCGCGGACTTCGCGCGCTTCGGTCGTCTGTACGTGCGCGGACGTTCGGCCGGAGGTGAAGAAATTCTTCCCAAGGGCTGGGTTGAGGCGGCGCGCACTCCGATTGCGATCGACCCGGAAACCGGCAATGGATACGGTCACCACTGGTGGACGTGGCCGCGGCTTCCCGGCGCGCTCGTTGCAACGGGGTACGAGGGCCAGTACACGATCGTGATCCCCGAAGAGGACCTCGTCGTTGTTCGCCTCGGCAAGACCCCCGCAGAAATCAGGACGAACGTCGTCGATGATCTGATTGCACTGGTCGACGAACTGCGCCACCAAAACGGTTGAATCGCCTACGGTAGGGGAATGGCGGACGGGGTCGAAACCGGCGACGCGGCGTCGAGCCGACGCAAGGTGTGGATCAGGACCTTGAAGACCGTCGGCACCGCGGTCGTCATCTACTTCTTCGTCCTCCCGCTCATTCCCGGTTTCCGCCGGGCGCTCGACGACCTGCTCGATGTGGACCGTTCGATGCTGCTTCTCGGTGTCGGTCTCGAAGCAGTCGCCCTGCTGTGCTACTCGCTCCTCACCCGCGCCGCGCTCGGACCGGAGGGTGAGAAAGTGCCCGTGTTGCGGCTCTTTCGCATTCAGCTCAGCACCAAGGCCCTCGGCAGCATCATGCCCGCCGGTAGTGCCGCGTCGTCGGCGCTCGGGTACCGACTCCTCACCCTCTCGGGTGTGCACGGCCCCGATGCGGGTTTCGCGCTCGCGACCGCAGGTATCGGCTCGGCCGTCGTGTTGAACCTCATCTTGTGGTTCGGGCTCATCATCTCGATTCCGTTCCGCGGCGTCAATGCCCTGTACGGCTTTGCCGCCATCGTCGGAATCATTCTCATGTTGGTCGCTTCGGCGTTGATCTTCGGCCTGGTCGAAGGCCAGGGACGTGCCGAGCGGGCGGTGCGTTGGTTGGCCCGCCACGTGCGTCTCGATGCCGACCGGGCAAGCGAGGTGATTCGCCATCTCGGCAACCGACTCGAAGGTCTGATCGCCGACCGCCAGTTGCTGGTGCGAGTCGTCCTGTGGGCGTCGGCTAACTGGCTGTTCGACATGGCCGCCGTCTACGTGTTCCTCCGTGCGTTCGGCGGCAACCTTGCCATCGACGGACTCATCGTCGCGTTCGGTCTTGCCAACGTGATGGCGGTCGTACCCATCACCCCTGGTGGTCTCGGCATCATCGAGGGCATCTACATCCCGACGATCGTCGGCTTCGGTCTTGCGCGATCGACCGCGACGGTCGGCATCCTTACCTATCGTCTCGCACAATTCTGGTTGCCGATCGTCGTCGGTGCGGGCTGCTATCTCAGCCTGCGTGTCGGGCCGTGGTCCCTCGACCGCAAGGACCGCCTGAAGCCGTTGCGTGTCGTCGCGGAAGAAGCGGTCACGAAGAGCGAAAGCAAGATCGCATTCTTCGAAAAGCGCGCCCCGCGTGATCGAACGGGCCAGTACCCGTTGCCGCCCGTCAATGATGACGACACCGGACCTGTGGGTTAGCGTTCGCCTCCATGACAGTGCATGATCGGCCCTTTGGGCGCTATCTCGAAGACTTCACGGTCGGCGACGTCTACCGCCACTGGCCCGGAAAGACGATCACCGAGTACGACGACCACCTCTTCTGCATGATCACGATGAACCATCATCCGTTGCACACCAACGACTGGTTCGCGTCGGAGAGTGTTCAGGGCCGCAACGTCGTCGTCGGCAACCTTGTTTACTCGCTCGTTCTCGGCATGAGTGTTCCTGACGTCAGTGGTGCGGCGATCGCCAACCTCGAAGTCGAAACGTTGCAGCACAAGTTCCCGACGTTCCATGGCGACACAATCCACGCCGAGACCCGAGTTCTCGACGTCAGCGAGTCGAAGTCGAAGCCCGACCGTGGCATCGTCACCGTGGAAACCAAGGGCTTCAATCAGGACGGCAAGGAAGTCTGTTACTTCCGTCGCCGAGTGATGGTGTGGAAGCGGGCCAATGCTCCCGAACGCAAGCGCCCGTACGACGTCAACGCCGCTTGGGACGCCTAGGCCCCTTCACTGACGACCTGCTCGCGTGGGGCTTGTCCCGATTGCGCGAGTTTCCCTGGCGCGCGACGCGCGACCCGTGGCACGTCCTCGTCTCCGAGGTGATGCTGCAGCAGACCAACGTGGGTCGGGTGTACCCGCGCTTCGAACGTTTCATTGCTCTCGCACCGACACCTGCCGCGTGCGTCGCCGTTCCTCTCGCCGATCTTCTGGTCGAGTGGCAGGGGATGGGGTACCCGCGGCGGTGCCGAAATATCCAAGAGGCGGCACGTGTGATCGTCGATCGCCACGACGGTGTCGTGCCGCGCGATCTCGGTGCGTTGATGGAGTTGCCGGGCATCGGTCCGTACACGGCGCGGGCGATTCTCGCCTTCGCGTTCGGTGACGATGCGGCTGTGGTCGACACGAACGTGGCTCGCGTCATCGCGCGCGTCCACGGTCGGGCGCTGAAGGCCCGGGAGACCCAGGAAATCGCCGATGGGATGTTGCCGCGTGGGCTTGCCCGCGACTGGAACCAGGTGATCATGGACTTCGGTGCCACGGTGTGCGAAGCGCGAACGCCTTCGTGTGCGACGTGTCCCGTTGTCGTTCATTGCGCATGGCGCGGTGCGGGGGAGGATCCCGCACGGACCACGGCGTTCACGAGTCGACCACAGGCGCGATTCGAGGGATCCGACCGTCAGGCGCGCGGGCGCCTGATGAAGCGGCTCACCGAAGGCAGCGTCGCCGTGACCGCGGTGGCAGAAGTGATGCAGTTGGATGATGTCGTGCGTGCCGAACGGCTGGCCGCGTCGCTGGTCGACGACGGTCTCGTCGAACTCGTCGACGGTGGTTACAGGCTCAGTTCGACGCGCAAATAGCCGCGAGGATCTGCGGAAAGGCGGCGTCGGCGATCGCGACCATCTCGGCGTCGGTTCGGTCCTGAATCGGATGCTCGACGAAGACGCGGGCGACGTCGGGGAAACCGATCGCCTCGGACTGCGAGATTGCAGCCGTCACGAACTCACTCGACGCGACGAACATCGACGGCACACCGCGAAGTTCCAGATCTGCGATGTCGTGCACACTGCACGACGTGCAGCTGCCTCAATCGGCGAGCGCCTCGATCACGAGGTTGCACTGCGAGGCAATTTCATGGCGCAGGTCGGCCGGCGCGGGCTTGGTGAACGTTGGCTTCGCGTAACGAAGGACCCGCGCACCGCGTTCTGCGAGCAGTTGCTCGATGCGGTCGAGGAACACGTCACCGCGTGGCTTGCGAATGTCGAGAAGTCCGATCGTCATGCCGTCGATCGACGACGGTCGCGACAAGAGTTCGCGGCGAGCCGGCTTCGACTCACTCGTCGGATCGAGGATGGTCAGCCTGGCTGTCGACATGCTTCACATCCTTTCACGAAATCAGCTCTTCACCGCGACGGTGACGGGCTGGCTGCCCATCTCGCCATTGGCCCAGCCCGCGATGATCGAGGAGAAAAGGCCCGCGCCGCCGCCGGCGTGGGTGAGGAGAATCCCGTCGGGTCGGAACTTCGGCACCGTGCGATCACGGAAGCGGTCGGGCAGACCCTCGGCCATGCCGTCGACGCCGCGCAGGATGGTGTTCGAGTCGATCTGGAGTCGCGCATGCAGTTCGGTGAGTACCCGTTCGCGTCCCCAGCCGGCCTCGGCGTAGATCCGCGAGTGATCGGGGCTGACGACGAGAATCACGTCGAATGTCATCACCGACTTCGGGTGCATGACGCTGCGCAGACATGCAGCGAAAGAGTTCGTGAGTTCCTCGGGTGTGCGCGCAAGCTGGTCGACCGCACAACGCGGGCCCTCACCGGCGAACACGGTGACCGCATCGACACCCGCGGGGATCCCGCGCTCGGTCGCCAGCGGGCCGAAGGGCGACCCGTCCTCGTCTTCGGCGAAACAGAAACTGAGCTTGCCCGGGTTGCCGTGGGTCGCACGATCGACTTCGCCCGGGCGGCCACCGCCGACGTTGCGGATCGTCAGTTGCACCGCGCGCCCGATCGTCATGTTCGCGCGGTTGCCCTGGCCGAACACGTTGATGCCGCTGTTCATGCCGATCCGCTTCGTGCCGGGGCCGTTGCACACGATCACCGGGCCGACGGGCATCGTCGTGGCGAGCACCCCGTGCATGTTGAACCGGTCGTTGCACACCGCCTCGAGCGCGGCGATCACCCACGGCATGTATTCGGGTAGGCAACCCGCCATCACCGCGTTGATTGCCACCTTTTCCACGGTCAGGGGTACGAGGTCGGGCGGTGCGACAGCGACGATGTCGTCGGGCGCGCGCGTGGTGCCGGCGAGCATGCGCAACACACGCTCGGGCGTGGGTGGAATCACGGGAAGACCATCGGTCCAACCACGGTTGAACATCGACTCGAATTCGTCCTCCGCGGACGCCATGTCGATGTGTCGCGCGGTGAGAACCGAACCGGTGAAACGTGCACGCAGTTTGTCGACGAGGTCGGGGTCGACGCTGAGCGACCCACAGCCGGGTCGCATGACGGGAAGATCTTCACCGAGGTCGTCGATGCCGGTGAGGGTGCGCCACGCATCGCGGCTCCAGCCGATCGTGCGGTCGACTTCGACACCGTTCTCGACACGGATCAGGGTGGGGACCGTCTCGATGTCGTGGTGCCACGAGACCGACAGGTCGGAGTCGAAGGAATGGGGAACCGATGCGGGAAAGGTCTCGTCGTCCTGCGTGAAGACGGTCAGGGTCTCCGATCGAGCAATGGTGGCGAGCACGGGTTCGGTCATCACGCATGTCGCGCATTCGCGTTTGACGACGGCAACGAGACCATCGGGAAGTACGGGCTTCGTCATGAGATCCATCCCAGCACGTGTCGGGCCACGGCGTCCGATTGTTCGAGTTGCAGAAAGTGGCCGGCATCCTCGACGATGCGGACGTTTACATTGGCAGGCGACATGCCGGCGGCGAATTCGGCAACCTCACGGCCGATGCAGCCGTCGTTTGCTCCGTGAAGGTAGAGCAGTGGCTGCGTCGGAACCTCCGCGCCCATGCGCGCCTGGAGATCGGCGAGTGCCGGGTCCTTTTTCCCCTCACCGAGGGTTGCGCGGTAGTAGCCGAGTGCCGCCGCAAGATTTGCGGGGTCACGCAGCGCGTCTTTCGTTGCCGCCACGGCTTCACCGCCGTCGAACCCCGGTGACCAGTCGGCCCACAGCATGTCGATGTATGCGAGATCGTTCGCCGCGACGACCAGATCAGAGAGCGGATGTTGGAAGAAGAACATGTACCAACTGCGCTTCAACTGTGCGAGATTGCCGACGAGTGCGGCGCCCATCGCCGCGCCCGGTGGCACGGCCATGCCGACCACGCGGCGCCAGCGGTCGGGTGCCAGCAGGGCCGCACCGTAGGTGGCGGGCGCGCCCCAGTCGTGGCCGATGATGACCGCGTCTGCATCACCGCCGAGCGCCTCGTGCAGCGCGACGGCGTCAGCGGCGAGCGCCGCGGTCTGGAAGCACCCGTCGCCGGGAACGGCGGTCGGGGCGTAGCCGCGCATGTACGGCGCGACCGCGCGCCATCCGCTGTCGGCGAGTCGTTGCATGAGCGGGATCCAGGAACGCGCCGAGTCGGGGAAACCGTGCAGCAGGAGAGCAAGCGGGCCGCTGCCCATGGTGAGGCAGTGGAACTCCACGCCACGGGCGTTGACCCGTATTGACTCGGTCGACGACGTGGGCATGTACGAAAAACTAGTCGTTGCGACGAAGGTCACGTTTCCCGACCATTTACTCTCGGCCGCTTCGGGTTTACCTTTCCGTTGCGATGGGGGCATCTTCTACGACCAGCCGTGACGCCGCGTTCAGCGTCACTTTCCACGGAGTTCGTGGTTCGACGCCTTGCCACGGCAACGACATCGTCCGCTACGGGGGCAACACGTCGTGCGTGTCGGTTCTGTCGCCCGGTAGCCAGCCGATTCTCTTCGATCTCGGAACCGGTCTTCGTTACTTCGGCCGCGAGTGCCTGACGCGTGACACGAAGTTCGTCGGTACGTGTCTTCTCACCCACTCGCACTTCGATCACACGCAAGGCCTTCCGTTCTTCGCGCCGCTGCTCAATGCCGACACCGTCTTCACGGTGCACGGTCCCCGGCAAGACGACGGCATGAGCGTGAAGCAGATGTTCGACAAACTCGTGAGCCCGCCGCTGTTCCCGGTCGGTCTGGATCGAATCCCCGGGACGATCGACTTCGTCGACACGAACGAAGGCGAGTTCTTCGTCGATCGCGTGAAGGTGACGGCCAAGTACATTCCGCACGTCGGGTCGACTTTCGGTTATCGCCTCGACTTCAACGGTCGATCGATCGCGTACCTTCCCGACCACCAGCAGCCCAAGGACGGCTCGCACGCGATCAGCGATGCATCACGCGAACTCGTCGACGGAGTCGACCTCTTGATCCACGACTCCCAGTACACGCCCGAGGAATTCGCTCGGAAGGCCGACTGGGGCCACTGCACAGCCGAGTACGCGGTGTGGGTCGCCACGACCCATGGTGTGAAGAACCTCGCGCTGTTCCACCACGACCCGTCGCGTTCCGACGACGCGCTCGACGCTCGTACGTCGTGTTTGCGCGCCGCCGGGGCCGCTGCCGGTTGCAACGTCTTCGCCGCGCACGAAGGTCAGACCGTTCTGGTGTGACCCGTTGATGAAGTCAGACCGTTCTGGTCTAGTTTTCTTGCGTGGTGGGATTCGATTCGCAGCGTTTTCGACAGGTGCTCGGCCAGGTGCCGACGAGTGTCGTCGTGGTGACGGGATTCGACACCGATGGTGCACCGCAGGGAATCACGATCGGTTCGTTCGTCTCCGTTTCCCTCGACCCGCCGCTCGTCGGCTTTCTCCCGGGCGTGACCTCACGTACGTGGGCGGGCATCTCGGCCGCGAAGAAGTTCACGGTGAACGTCCTTGCGGCAAATCAGGGTGAACTCTGCTGGCGGTTCGCCAAGGAGTCCGATGACAGGTTTGCCGGCGTCGACTGGTCGCCGTCGGAGAACGGTTGCCCGCGGCTCGCGGGTTCGATCGTGGTTATCGACTGTGATCTCGAATCGAACGACGTGCATGGCGACCATCATTTCGCCGTGGGTCGCGTCACCCATCTCGACTCCGCCGGCGACGAGAACGCGATGGCGTTCTACCGTGGCAAGGTCGTGCCGGTAACCCCGGCCGGGTGATTGCGCGATGACAACCTGGGGTTCGTTCGCCGCCGTCGCGTTGGGCCTCGTCTTCGAATGGTCGGGAGTCGCCAAGGTCGCGAGCCGCGACGCATGGCAGGTGGCAGGTACGCCTTTTTCGACCGGCAACGCTGCGGTCGATCGTCTCGTGCGGATGGCCTTGCCGTGGCTCGAAGTTGTCGTCGGTGCGTTGCTGATCCTGCGGATCCAGCCGATACCGGTGGCGGCCGTCGCGCTCGTCATGCTCGTCGTCTTCACGGTGGCGCTGGCGCGCGTGCTCGCCACGGGTCAGCGACCTTCGTGCATGTGTTTCGGCGCAACCCGCGCACAGCCCGTCTCGTGGGTGAGTGTCGCGCGCAACCTGGTGCTGGTTGCGGTGGCTTGCGCCGTCATCGTCGGGGCGTGAGCATCCGCAACATGAAGACGAGGTTGTGCGCCTCGTCGCGCCAGTGCTCGTAGCGGCCCGACGGCCCGCCATGGCCCGCACCCATTTCGCAACGGAAGTAGACGACGGGAGGTGCGTCGAGTGCGCGCAGCTTGGCAACCCACTTCGCCGGTTCGTGATAGCCCACGCGCGGGTCGTTCAGGCCCGCGGTGACGTAGAGCGGTGGGTAGTCGCGCTGCTGCACGTTGTCGTACGGCGAATACGAAAGCATGTACGACGCCCAGGGCTCGACGCGCGGGTCGCCCCACTCTTCCCATTCGGTGACGGTGAGCGGAAGCGATGGATCGCTCATCGTCGACACGACGTCGACGAAGGGGACTGCTGCGACTGCCGCACCGAACGATTCGGGGGAGATATTCAGGCACGCCCCGACGAGCAGTCCTCCGGCGCTCCCGCCGTAGACAGCAATTTTCCGGCGACCGACGAGGGCGCGGTCTTCGAGGTGCTTGGCGCAGGAGATCGTATCGGTGAACGTGTTGCGTTTGTCGAGCAATCGGCCCTCGAGGTACCAGCGGCGTCCGAGTTCGCCGCCACCGCGCGGGTGTGCGATCGCCCACAACCAGCCCCGATCGAGCATCGAAAAACGCGACACCGAGAAGCGCGGCGGAATCGAGTACTCGTAACTTCCGTATGCGTAGAGAACACCGGGGGCGGTGCCGTCGGTCGGTGTGTCACGGCGCACCATGACGTCGAGCGGAACGCGCGTGCCATCGTCGGCAACGGCCCACTCGCGGAAAGAGACGTAATCGCCGAGATCGAGGTTCGGTGTTTCGACCCGCTTCAGGACCTTCACGTCGCCGCTTTCGACGTCGAGTTCGGCGACCGTCGGGGGAGTGAGCATCGACTGGTATGCGAATCGGAGCATCGTCGTCGCCCACTCGGGGTTGGAGTCGAGGTCGACGTCGTGGGGCTCGTCGATGACGGGCACCACTGAACGACGGCCGTCGCGATGAAAGAGGCGGATGCGGGGCTGCGCATCCTTCCACTCCGTGATGGCGAGGAAACCCTCGAAGGCATCGACGTCGGTGATTCGGCGGCCCGCCTCGTGCGGCTCGAGTTCGGTCCACTCGCCCGGGTTGTCGTGCGGCGCGGTCATGATGCGGAAATCCATCGCGTCGAGGTTGGTGAGGACGACGAAGCGGTTGCCCCAGTCATCGATCGAATACTCGACGTCGGCTGCGCGCGGACGCACCAACCTGGGATCGTCGAGTGGGTTCGCCGCATCGATGACCATGCATTCGCTGCTCGTGCGGGATGCGGTTTCGATCATGATGAATCGACCCGAGCGCGTGGGGCCGACGCCGACGAAGAAGCGTTCATCGGGTTCGATGTACACCTCGACGTCGGTCGACTGCGGGGTTCCCATGCGATGGCGCATGACCCGAAAAGGACGCATCGCCTCGTCGTTCAGGACGTAGAAGAGGTGCACGGCATCACTGCTGAATGCGGCACCGGCGTACGACGTGCCTTGGAGGCGGTCGTCGAGGTCGGTGCCGGTGGCGAGATTGCGGACGAGCATCTCGTAGCGTTCGCTGCCGTCGACGTCGCGCGACCATGCCGCGAAAGAATGCGTGCGATCGATCTCGAACACGCCGACGGAGAAGTAGTCGTTGTCGCCCGCCTCGAGGTTCTCGTCGAGCAACACGCTCTCGGTTGCGGTCGCCGCGCTGCGACCCCTGCAGTGCACCGGGTAAGCAAGGCCTTCTTGCGTTTGCGAGACGTACCACCAGTCGCCGTGCCGCACCGGAACCGACATGTCGGTTTCGACGACGCGCGACTTGATTTCCGCGAACACGTCGTCGATCGACGGTGTTCCCCGGCCGAACCATGCATCGGCGTAGGCGTTCTCGGATTCGAGGTACGCGATCGTTTCCGGGTCGTCACGGTTCTGCAACCACGCCCATGGGTCGTCGACGTCGCCCGTGACTCGCTGCCACACGTGACTGCGCCGTGCGGCGCGGGGCGTCACGGCATCAGTCACAGCGTCAGGGTAGGGCAGAAGCACCTTTGCACGGGTAGTTTTTCGCGCATGCACGTGTGGATCGACCAAGACCTGTGCACGGGTGACGGTCTGTGCGTCGACCACTGCCCCGATGTTTTCGTGCAATTGGAAGACGGCATTGCCTACGTCGCCGAGCAGGGCTCGCCGTTGAACGACCCGGGCGGAGCGCGCAGCCTCGCGTGGGTGCCGTTGCGTCACCATGGGTCGGTCGTCGAAGCCGCCGATGTGTGTCCGGGCGAGTGCATCTTCATCGAGATGGACCTGGCGATCGGCGCCTGACGCAATGCCAAAGAAGTGGCTCGTCGTTGCGTGCGGAGCCGCCATTGTCTTTGCCGTGCCGGTCCCGGCGCGTGCCGCCGACCCGGTGACGGGTCTCGACGTTCGTGCCGAAGTCCGCACGGGATTCGCGTCATCGCGATTTCCGGGGGCGACGTCGTCACGTGTCCCGTTCGTCGTGCCGTTGCGCGAAGCATGGGAATCGGGTGCGAACTCATGGACCGCGTCGCGGCGCGCATCGTTCGCGCGAAGCGCCGCGACCCGTGCGGCCGACATCGGGCTGTCGGCAGTTGCGACCGCCGACCGTGCCGACCGCGACCCCTCCCAATGGTTGCCTGCACCTGCGCGGCGCTGCGCTTACGTTGGGAAGTGGATCGCCGTGAAAAAGGCGTGGAACCTGACCGCCGACCCGGCCGAAGTGGCACGTCTCGGTCGTCTCGTCGCCCTCTGCGAAGCACTGCCGGTTCCGACGACCATCCCGTCGACTTCAGTGACGCCGGCGACGAGTCCACCGGCGGTGTCGTCGGTGCCGACCTCGTTGACAGCCACGTCCGGTCCTGTGACGGGTTCGTCGGCCCTCGATCTTCTGGCGACCATCCGCATCGTTCCCGAATACGGCGTCGGCTACGACAGGGATTTGTTTCCGCACTGGAAAGACCTCGACGGCGACGGATGCGACACGCGCAAGGAAGTGTTGATTCGTGACAGCCGCACCGCGGCCGTGGTTGGTGCGTCGTGCGTCGTGTCGAGTGGCACGTGGGTTTCCCCGTACGACGGTGCGACATGGACGAACCCGTCCGATATCGACATCGACCACGTCGTGGCGTTGAACGAAGCCTGGCAGTCGGGGGCCTATGCCTGGTCGACTCAGCAACGAACGAACTACGCAAACGATCTGTCCGACGGTCGCACGCTCTTGGCCGTGACCGATTCCGTCAACCAGTCGAAGTCCGACAAGGACCCGACCGACTGGCTGCCACCACTCGATTCCTATCGATGCACGTACCTCACGAACTGGGTTTCGGTGAAGGCACGATGGTTGTTGACGATGGACGAGGCCGAACACGCCGTGGTGAGGTCGTCACTCGCGGGTTGTGAGCGTCAAACGGTGTCGGTCGCTCCGGCCTTGCCCGCGGCGTCTCCGGCATCCGCCGCGCCCGTGGCCTCGCCTGCATCGTCACCGGCCGCATCGACGGGCAGCGGTCAGGTGAGCGGCTTCGTGACCCCCGGGGCATTTTGCACGCCATTCGGCGCGACGGGCCTGTCCGAAAAGGGCGTCGCCTACACGTGCAAACCCTCCGCGACCGAATCCCGCAACAGGTGGCGTCGCTGACGCCCGCCGATAGCCTGACGAACCTATGTCGAAGAAGACGAAGAAGCGCAAGGCCCGCCTCCGCCGTTCGAAGGCCAACCACGGCAAGCGTCCGAACATGGGTCGCGGCTGAGCCGCTGACTTCGTTCAGACAATGACATCCATCGTCGCTTTGGTGGTGGGTGGCACTCCCGAGCCGTGGGAGTCACTGGGGTTCGCGAAGCTCTCGACAGAGGGAACGCGGACCCTTTTTTCTTTGGTCGACGTGCAGCTCGTCGTCGACACCTCGCGCGAGGTCGGCTCGGTGGACTGGCGACTCGGTGAGGAACCCTTCGCCGGCCCGCAGGGAAACATCGGATGTCTGGGCGTCGATCATGTGGTGTGGCGCACGAACGACCTCGATGCCACGTGCGACGAGGTGACGCGTCTCACCGGCGCCCCGCGCAAGCGAGTGCGTGATGCGGGGAACGGCATGTCCCAGGGATTTCACCGGGTCGACAACGTCGTCGTCGAGGTGGTCGCAGGGGGCGAAACCGTCGAGCGGCCGCACCTGTGGGGATTCGTCGTCAACGTCGCAGATCTCGACGCGGTGTGTGCTTTTGCCGGCCCCGATGTCGTCGGTGCACCGAAGGCGGCCACGCAAGAGGGACGCCGCATCGCGACCGCGCGATCGGGTGCCGGTCTCGGCGTTCCCTTCGCGCTGATGGACGTTCAGTAGCCGTCGGGGTTGTCGCTGTCGGCCTCGAGGAACGCGCGGCCTTCGTCGCACGAGGCAAGAATCGGACACCACCGACACGCGTAACTGGTTTTCTTCGTGGGTGGCCGGTGTTGTCGGTCGAGTTCATCGAGCAACTGCGCGCCCTCGACGAGACGTCGCACGGCCGCACGCAGCGTGTCGACCGACACCGCTTCGGTGTCGATGCGCTGTGAGTCGACGGTGAAGGTGGCCGTGAGGCGCGGTGCCTGGCGTGACTTCAGGATTTCGACGAGTGAGTAGAAGCGGAGGTCCTCGCGGTATGCGGCACTCATGCGTCCGGTCTTCAGGTCGATGATGACCTTGCTGCCCGGAGCACCGATGGTGAGGTCGGTGCGGGCCGTGAGAAAAATCGAGCCACCGCAGAGGTGCACCTTGGCGTTCGATTCGACGACGGGTCGCCATTCGGGCTTCAACGGTGGAAACGAGTCTTCGTACTTCGTGACGAGGTCGACGATCGTCGCCCGCAATTCCGCCTGTTCGGCGGGGGACAGCGATGCGACGTAGTCGGACGCAGACTTGCCCTCGGATTCGACGATGCGGTCGAGCGCGTCGTCGACGATTTCTGACGGGGTGCGTGGCACGCGAACGTTGATGAGAAGTTCGATTGCCTTGTGCAGAACCGTGCCGCGCACGAGGGGCAGTGACCAGGCGAACTTGCCACGGTTGGCGACGTGCTGTGCCTCGCAGCCGTGGACGCTGTTCAGAGAATGTTTGGCGATGACGAGGGACCGTTCGGCCGTGTAGTGCGCTGCGATCGGTTCGAGTGCCTCGGAAACGTGCGCTTCGATGTCGTCGGCTAGGTCGGGAGTCGATGGTGCGAAGTCGGGGCGTTTGGCGAGCGCATCGAGCACCATCTGTTGGATGGGGTTCAGGGGCTCGGCACTCATGGCGACAAATTTACGACCGACGTGTGACACCCCGATGCCACCATGGCGCCGTGACGACAGCGGGCATGAACAACACCACCTTTGTGAACGCCGCAAACCTGTTGGGTGCCGTCGCTGGGCGTTTCGGTCTCGTCGCCCCCGGTTTTCGCACGCCACCGCGCATCGTCGGTGTCCAGCGCACCGTGCGCCGTCGGCCGGGTGGCGGCGTCGTTGCCGTCGCGGTCAAGAATCGTCCGGTCGCCGCCGTTCTCGCCGACATGATCGACGGTGTCATCGTGGTCAACGACATCGCGCCGCCCGAGTCGGACACCGTGCGCGCGGCATTGTGGTCGGCGGTCACGCCCCTTCTCGCGTCGGTGGTGGCCACGGGCCAAACCGCTGCCAACGTTTCACGCGTAGCCTGACGTCCGCGTCCGGGTGGCGGAATTGGCAGACGCGGGGGGCTTAAACCCCCCTGGCCCGTAAGGGCCGTGTGGGTTCGATCCCCACCCCGGGCACGGATCCGCGTTGGCGAACTAGTCGACGCGGGGCAGTGGGTCGGCCTTGACAGCGACGCGGCACGAATCGCCGACTTGCAGCGGCTCGCCCGACGGGCCATCGACCACGACTTCGCTTCCGTCGGCGCGACGCACGCCGTAGCGGTAGCCGTTGCCGAGGAATTCGATGCGTGTCACCAGGTCGGGCCCACTCGTGGTGATCGTGAATTCGTGGGGGCGAGCGACGCGAACCGTGCCGTCGTCGGCCGTCACGAACGATGCGACATCGACGAATGACGCAACGAAACGTGTGGCTGGTTCGCGGTACACGACCTCGGGTGTCCCGCACTGCTCGATTCGACCGTTGCACATGACCGCGACGCGGTCGCCGAGCGTCATCGCCTCGTGCCGATCGTGGGTGACGAGAATCGCCGCGGTCGATGCGGCACGGAGAATCGACACGACGTCATGGCCGAGCTGTTCACGCAGAACTTCGTCGAGGTTCGCGAACGGTTCATCGAGAAGAACGATTCCGGGCTGCGGAGCCAGCGCCCGTGCCAATGCGACACGCTGCTGCTCGCCGCCCGACAACTGGTGCGGATAGCGGCGCTCGAGGCCGGCCAACTGCACGAGATCCAACATGTCCGCAACCCGGGTGGCACGCGAAGACTTCGGAAGGTGACGCAACCCGAAGGCGATGTTGTCGGCGACACGCATGTGACCAAAGAGTGAACTTTCCTGGAAGACGAAGCCGATCCTGCGCCGTTCAGTGGGAACCGCGGTGACGTCA
This sequence comes from Ilumatobacteraceae bacterium, assembly GCA_040401695.1. GTDB lineage: Bacteria > Actinomycetota > Acidimicrobiia > Acidimicrobiales > Ilumatobacteraceae > F1-20-MAGs119. The sequence goes on along the minus strand of JBBANY010000021.1, from coordinate 919 downwards.
GCGTCGCCGACGAACACGCGTCCGGCGTCGGTTGGTTCGAGCCCTGCAATCACCCGCATCAGCGTCGACTTGCCGCAACCACTCGGTCCGATGAGCGTGAGAATCTCGCCGTCGTGAAGAGCCAGTGAGACGTTGTCGACGACGACCTTGCCGCCCATCGAGCGCGAAACGTTTTCGAGGCTGAGTGCGTTCATGAGACGAATTCCGCTCCTCGTTCGAGTGCCGCGAGCAACGCGCCGACTGCGCACATTCCGACGACGACGATTGCGAGTGACGGCACGGCCGCCTGCGTCCACATGCTCTCGGAGGTCGCCTGCCAGACCCACACTGCGAGCGTGTCGACGCCGAAGGGTCGCAGGAGGAGCGTGATCGGCAGTTCCTTCATCAGGTCGATCATGAGAAGAGCGGTCGCCGCAACGATTGCGCTGCCCGCGGCGGGCAGTTCCACCGACCACGCGACGCGCGCGGGTCGGGCACCCAGGGTGCGTGCACTTGCGACCGCGGCCGGTGGCACCCGCTCGAGGCCCGACTCGATGCCCTGCAAGCCCACCGCGAGGAACCTGACGGTCAATGCAAAGACGAGGCCGACGACGGAGCCGACGAAGAGGAATCGACCGGGAACGAATCCTGCACGATCGAACGCGGCGAGAGTGATCACCGCACCGACCGCCACGACCGGGCCGGGCATTGCATACCCGAGTGACGCCATTCGTGTCGCAATCCTGCCGACGCCCCCATGGCGCCGTGCGAGAACCGCTATGGCGATTCCGATGACGACACATGTGACCGTTGCGAATCCGGCAACGACGAGTGTGCTCGATGCGTGGTGCCACAGGCCGCCGGCCACGGTTGCGGTGGCGCCCGCCCGACGTGATTCGAACGACCAAGTGACCAGGCGGACAATCGGCACTCCGACTGC
>JBBANY010000020.1:0-34448 GCA_040401695.1 Ilumatobacteraceae bacterium | reverse complement strand
CCCCCACTTTGCATTCACTGTTTCGACACCGCGTCGGGTTTCCGACTCGTCCATCACGTCGTCGTGATACAGCGAACCGAGATGCACCAGTTCGCATGCAATTCCGCCCTGGATCGCATCGTTGGACGCAGAACCGGGTGCGGTGTCGGCGACGAGGCTTGCGACAATCGTCATAACCGGACGGAGACGCTTGCCGCCGGCAGAAATCAGGTGCGAGGCAATTTCCGTCAAATAGTCGTCGGAAGTTCGCACCGCAGCGAGCATCGCCTCTTCGACCCGCTGTCGGTCGGCGCCCATTGCGGGCAAATCGAGAAGCGGAGAGCCGACGGCCACGCCAGCAGGTTACGACCTGCGGTGCAGTGTCCCCCAACGCTGCCGATACACTCTTTTCCAGTTGTTTATTGCCGGAGACGGCAGTGGCGAAGGGCGGTCAAATTGTTCGAACGCTTTACCGACAGGGCTCGGCGCGTCGTCGTGCTCGCGCAGGAAGAAGCACGACTCCTCAACCACTCCTACATCGGGACCGAGCACATCCTCCTCGGCCTGATCCACGAAGGAGAAGGTGTCGCTGCCAAGGCGTTGGAATCGCTCAGCATTTCCCTCGAGGCCGTGCGTGCCCAGGTCGAGGACATCATCGGCCAGGGTGGTTCGTCGCCGTCGGGTCACATTCCTTTCACTCCGCGCGCGAAGAAGGTCCTCGAACTGTCGCTGCGCGAGGCGCTGCAACTTGGTCACAACTACATCGGCACCGAACACATTCTCCTCGGCCTGATCCGCGAGGGTGAGGGTGTCGCTGCTCAGGTTCTGGTGAAGCTCGGTGCCGACCTCGGTCGTGTTCGCCAGCAGGTCATCCAACTGCTCAGCGGTTACCAGGGGCCCGCGGGCGGCAAGACCGAAGGTCAAACGTCGGGCGGGTCTTCGTCGTCGGGCAAGGAAGAACAGGGCGACAAGGGCGGCAGCCAGATCCTCGACCAGTTCGGCCGCAATCTCACCCAGGCTGCGAAAGAAAAGAAGCTCGATCCCGTCATCGGCCGTCACCGCGAGATGGAGCGCGTGATGCAGATTCTCTCACGCCGCACCAAGAACAATCCCGTCCTCATCGGCGAACCCGGCGTCGGCAAGACCGCCATCGTCGAAGGTCTCGCGCAAAAGATCGTCAGCAACGACATTCCCGAGACGCTGAAGAACAAGCAGCTCTACACGCTCGACCTCGGTGCACTCGTTGCGGGCAGCCGCTACCGCGGTGACTTCGAAGAGCGCCTGAAGAAGGTGCTGAAGGAAATCAAGACGCGCGGCGACATCATTCTCTTCATCGACGAGATTCACACGCTCGTCGGTGCCGGTGCCGCCGAGGGCGCAATCGACGCTGCATCGATTCTCAAGCCGATGCTTGCCCGCGGTGAACTGCAGACCATCGGTGCAACGACACTCGACGAATACCGCAAGCATCTCGAAAAGGATGCTGCTCTCGAGCGTCGTTTCCAGCCCGTGAAGGTCGACGAGCCCACGCTCGCCCACACCATCGAGATCCTGAAGGGCATCCGCGACAAGTACGAGTCGCACCACCGCGTCACGATCACCGACCAGGCCCTCGTCGCTGCCGCAAATCTCGCCGACCGCTACATCAGCGATCGTCATCTTCCCGACAAGGCCATCGACCTCATCGACGAAGCCGGTAGCCGTCTGCGTATCAAGCGGATGCAGACCCCGCCCGACCTGAAGGACCTCGAGAACCGCATCTCCGAGGTCCAGGACGCGAAGAAGAAGGCCGTCGAGGAACAGCGTTTCGAAGAGGCAGGTCGTCTGCGCGACCAAGAGCGTTCACTGCTCGAAGAGCGCGCCCACAAGGAAGCCGAAGTCAAGGCGTCGGGCGTCGATCTCTTCGACGAAGTAAACGAAGAAGCCATCGCCGAGGTGCTCAGCCTCTGGACCGGGATCCCCGTCTACAAGCTCACCGAAGAAGAGACGGCCAAGCTCCTCAACATGGAAGCCGAACTGCACAAGCGCATCATCGGCCAGGAAAACGCCATCAAGGCCGTGTCGCAGAGCATCCGCCGCACACGTGCGGGCCTGAAGGATCCGAAGCGCCCCAGCGGTTCGTTCATCTTCCTCGGCCCCACCGGCGTCGGCAAGACCGAACTCGCCAAGACGCTCGCCAACTTCCTGTTCGGTGACGACGATGCGCTCATCGCCCTCGACATGTCCGAGTACATGGAGAAGCACACGGTCAGCCGTCTCGTCGGTTCGCCCCCCGGCTACGTCGGATACGAAGAAGGTGGCCAGCTCACCGAGGCCGTGCGTCGTCGTCCGTTCAGCGTCGTGCTGTTCGACGAAATCGAAAAGGCACACCCCGATGTCTTCAACACGTTGTTGCAGATTCTCGAAGAGGGTCGCCTCACCGACAGCCAGGGTCGTACCGTCGACTTCCGCAACACGGTTCTCATCATGACGTCGAACCTCGGCACGCAAGACCTGCGCAAGGCCAACGTCGGTTTCACGAAGGCCGACGAAGCCGTGTCGTACGAACGCATGAAGGAAAAGGTCAACGAGGCGCTGAAGCAGCACTTCCGCCCCGAGTTCCTCAACCGCATCGACGAGATCATCGTGTTCCACGAGCTCGCCAAGGAAGAGGTCATGCAGATGGTCGACCTCATGACCAAGCGCCTCGCCACGCAACTGGAGAGCCAGGGCCTCGGCATCGAACTCACGCAGAGTGCGAAGGAACTGCTCGCCGAGCGCGGATACGACCCGCAACTGGGTGCACGTCCGTTGCGTCGTGCCATCCAGCGCTTCGTCGAAGACCCGCTGTCCGAGAAGATCCTCTACAAGGAGTTCGCCGCCGGTGTCATCATCGTCGTCGACACCGAAGACGACCCCGACAAGCCGGGTAGTCAGCGGTTCTGCTTCCGCGCAGTCGAGGGCTTCCAGCCGCCGTCAGCCGTCGAACTCGCCGGTGCGGGCGACGGCAACCCGGCAACTCCCGAGTGACCTCGCTGCGCACGCGACTCACCGCGATTCTCGCGGCCGTTGCGTGCGTGATGTTGCTTTCGTCGTGTCGGGTCGACTCGATCGTCTCGATCACCGTCGAACGTGACGGTTCGGGCATGCTCGACGTTCTCGTCACTGCCGACAGCGACATCGTGAAGCAGGTGCCGCGTCTGTCGACCGACCTCGACTTCTCCGACATGGTTGCCGCCGGATGGAAGGTCACCGGGCCCGAGTCCACCGAAGACGGTGGGCTTCGTGTTCTGTTGTCGCACGCGTTCGACAACGAGACGCAGGCAAGTGCACTGCTCACCCAGATCAACGGCAACCGTGGGCCGTTCCGCGATGTCCGCATCACACGCGAAGGCAAGTCACGCGACTCGGTGTGGAAACTCACCGGCCGCCTCGAAGTCACGGGCGGTCTTCAGGCCTTCGCCGACGACCAGTTGCTGGCAGTGGTCGGCGCGACGCCTTACGAGGAAACGGTGAAGGAAGCCGGCCTCGACTTGGGCAAGGCGATCAGCCTTCAAGTCAATGCGACGCTGCCGGGCAAGGTGCAGTCGACGACGGGCGTCGCACAAGACGGAGTTCTCACCTGGCGCGTCGCCACCGACGGCACACCCGTCGACCTGTCGACGACGACCAACGAAGTCGACGTCGCCGGCACGATCGGCGGCATCCTCTCGTTCGTTGCCCGCGCGCTTCTCGTACTCTGGCTTGCGGTCATCGGCTGGGTCGGCTTCCGAGTGTGGCGCCGCCAGGCGAGTCGACCCCGCTACGTCGAAGTCGACGAATAACGTCTGACACCCGTCGCCTATCGTTGGCGCGATGGCAAAGCTTCGACTCGTCTACCGCTGCACCGAATGCACCGGCTCGTTCCCCAAGTGGGCGGGCAAGTGTGTGTCGTGTGGAGCCTGGAATTCGCTCGTCGAAGACGTCGAAGGCCCCGAACCTCAGCTCGCCTCACTCGCGGTCGGGATGTCACTCGTTGCACCGGGCGAGCCAAAGCCAATCACCGAAATCGACAGTGCAATTGGCCAGCCCCAGCCCACCACGATTCCCGAACTCGATCGTGTTCTCGGCGGTGGCCTCGTTCCCGGTTCCGTCACTTTGCTCGGCGGCGAGCCGGGCATCGGCAAGAGCACTCTCCTCATGCAGCTACTCGCCGCGTGGCAAAAAAAGACCCTCTACGTCACGGCAGAAGAAAGCACCCAGCAGGTACGCCTGCGGGCCGAACGTCTCGGTGCCCTGAACGACAACGTGTGGCTGCTCGCAGAAATGAGTCTGCCGAACATCTTCAATGCGATCCAGCAGGTCTCCCCCGACCTTGTCGTCATCGACAGCATCCAAACGATCGCCGACCCGGAACTCTCCTCTCCCCCTGGTTCGGTTGTTCAGGTGCGCGGCTGTGCACATCGACTCGTGCAAGAGGCAAAGCACCGCAACCTTCCCGTCATCATGGTCGGCCACGTCACCAAAGAAGGTGGGTTGGCCGGGCCGCGCGTGCTCGAACACGTCGTCGACACCGTGCTCTCCTTCGAGGGTGAGCGTCACCACGCACTTCGCCTGCTGCGTGCCGCCAAACATCGCTTCGGGCCCACTTCTGAACTCGGCCTCTTCGAGATGACCGAAACAGGAATGGTCGGTGTCCCTGACGCGAGCCAGTTGTTCCTCGCCGACCGCCGCACCGGGGTTCCCGGCTCTGTCGTCGTTCCCACACTCGAAGGCCAGCGCCCGTTGCTCGTCGAACTACAGGCGCTCACCAATCCCGTGTCGGGTGGAGCACCCCCACGGCGCTCTGCACAAGGCGTCGACTCGGGTCGTCTCGCTCTTCTTCTTGCCGTCCTCGAACGCCGTGCGCGAGTGTCGCTCGCCGGTCACGAGGTTTATGCATCCGTCGTCGGTGGGGTGAAGTTGTCCGAACCGGGCGCCGATCTCGGAATGTGTCTGGCGCTCGTCTCCGCAATCGCGAACAAGCCGCTCCCCGCAGACCTCGTGGTTATCGGCGAAGTCGGCCTCGCGGGTGAAGTCCGCCAAGTTGCCCAGGTCGGTCGTCGTCTCGCCGAAGCCGCCCGCCTCGGCTTCACACGCGCCATCGTCCCCGCATCCGCATCAGCCAAAGTGCAGGGCATCCGCGTCGATACTGCCGCCACCATCAACGAGGCCCTCTCACTCGCCGGCCTCACCGGCGCCTTCGCCGACTGACACGCACTACGCGTCGTCGCGAATCGCCTCGAAGTCTTCCCGCGAGAGGTAGTGACACCATGGTCGTTTGGTTGCACCGATGTAGAGGCGACTGAGCGGTGGACAAGACGCAACCTCTAACGGGGACTGTCCCACAGCGAATTCGACAAAGGCTTCTATCGCAGGCTGGAAATCTTGATCTCGAGAAAGCAGGACTGCAACACAGGTTGGGAACCTGAACGGATGCATTGCGAGGTCAATCGCAAGCGCGACATCAATGCCCTTCTCCACAGGGATATTTGTTCTTCCATCCCATCGATACTTGAGCGGCTGAGAAATGAGAACAAATCGTTTGTCGTTCTGACGTCGCTCAAACCAACTTCGCTGCCGGCGCGCCCGAGCAGCGTCGAGTTTATGATTCGGGATGCCCCTGTAAACACGTACCTGCATGAGAAATGACTCCTCATGTCGACGCGATGAAATCAACTCGCCGAGCCTCACAACATCAAGCTCTGTCGGCAGATCTGCGTACGCATCAGCCGGCCAATGGCGAAGGTTCTCATAGTCAACGTAGAGAACAACGGGCCGCATCACGCCAAGAACCCGGAAAATATAAGCCCGCCGGGCGGTCCTAAGACCGCAGCGGCGGGTGTGTAAAGAAAAGAATAACTGGTTATCACTGTTGTGACAACTCTCGTGCGAGATCTTCGAGTTCGGACGAAGGGACCGCGCCCGCCCAGGAGTCGGATGCAATTGCGCGCGCGTAGCTTTCCCATTCGTACTTGATCGCTGTGCGGTTCCCGCCACGTGCATGTCCGCGCATGCGCAAAGAGACGAGCTGCTCATGGCCGGGCAAAACTCGCAGGCCTCGTTCGGTTGCCATGAACAGCAACTCTGAGTCATCGTTCTCAATCGCGTATTCGCCCAGCAGGACTGCTGCTTTGACGACCTTGATGACATGCGAGGTGGTGATCCCCTCGCCGTCCGCCCAGGCGTAGTCAGCACCCGAAAAGGGCAGGTTCCGCACTGCGGACAGTCTTTGGGTGAGTTCCGTCACGGATTGTTCGCATTTTCTCTCGAAGTTCTTTGTCGCAATATCAAGCAATTCCGCGTCGGTCACCACGCTGGGATGCAGGGGTAGTTCATCGGTGAATGTTCTTGGAATCCATTCCACGACATCACCTGGATGAGAGCTGTTCAGGGAACGTCTGACTTCTGAGACGACATTGGAAAACGTCGAGTCCTTGACCATTCCATCCCAAAGGGCTGTGCGCGCAGCCGACCTCGTTGACACCTCCCGGTGTTCGGTCATCCAGACAAGTAATTCGAGTGCCTTGCCCTTTTCGAACGTGACACGTTCACCTCGTGCCGTGACGACGACGGGTGGTCCAAGAACCTGCACAAGCACGGACCAATCCGGGATCGTCATTGGTTTGACCACGGGCTCTTCGGCTACGGATCTGCGACTCCCCTCTGCCGAGCCAAATCTTCGTGTCCTGATCTGTGCCAACCGGCGGCGCAAGAGAAGAGCGGCGAAACCCGCATTTGCTGCAATCGAGCCGGCGAGAACGACGTCGTCAATGTCGGCCTGTTGGTCATCCGGTTGATCACTCACTGCGCCGTGTTGGGGAGTTGTCGCATTCACGGGCTTGGGAACGACGGCCGACGACACAACTGCGAGCACCGCAATCTTCAGCCATGTTGGAAGCAAAGGGTTGGGCCGCGAAGACCCACGTAGTGATGCAAACACCTGTATTGCTACGGCAAGAAGCAAATAGACAACGGCCGCGACCAGTCCAACGACCAGCCAACGAATGGATTCCTCGAGTCGGATGGTCTCCACTTGTTTCACTCGGTGATCGGACGGGCGCATCGTCGCCCCCTGACTGGTCGCGAATCAACGCCGACAAGGTCAAGCAACGTCATGCCGACTTGTTCACGAATGGTCACACATACCTCAAAGCGATTTGCATCGACACTCCCCGACGCGCCAACCGAGCGAAGGAAATCACTGGCGATTCGAACGGCCCGGCGTTCCTCGACAATCGGTACACCCAGACGAATCCCCGTTACGGCTTGTGCGCCGAGCCGGGCAGCGTTTTCTGCGCGATCGGATGCGCGCACCTTCGCCGTGACAAGTCGACCGCCATCGACCGCAAGACCTGCGCAAGCGATGAATGTCATCACGAGACCCACGATGAAGGCCGTCACGGAACCTCTGTCATCGTTGTGCATGCTTCCTCATTTCGCTCGATAGACGTCGATTGATTCCGTCGATTCAGCCGTCACCCGCCGAGGAGACAGCCCGAGAAGCCGGAGTCCGGCATGGTTGACCTGACACGAGACGCTCACCTTGACTGCATCAAGGCGACCGATTTTCACGCTCTCCACCCGGACCGAATGGTCCACACACGCTCGACCCGTTGCACGTAGATCATCCAGCGCTGCGTCAAGGCCTGCTGACTCACGTCTTGCCGAAGAGGCTTGTGATGCTGCTCGCGCGCCATTGTCGGCAGCGTGCTGCACCTGACGCAAGGCTTCACCCGATCGACCAGCAGTAACCACAAAGAGCGCCAGAACCATGAGAACCGGGGCAACGAGCACGAGTTCGACGGTCGCGCTTCCCCGGTGGTCACCAGAGGAGCCTCGAAATGATCTTCTCTTCATCTCGTCCCCTTATCTCTGGTCTTCGGGGATGAACATCTCGATCGACTCGTGTGCCGACCTACTGACGGTGAGTGGAAAGAATGGAACAATTCGTGGAAGTCGCAGACGTACCGTGGCGACGATCGTCCGACTCGATTTCTTCACTACCCACGTTCCCTTCGTTCTTGATCCGAGGGTGGTGAGCGTGCGCTCGATCGCACGCTCACCTGCCCCCATCGACGACCCGTACCGAGACGCGACCGCAGCCCCTTCATTCGCGGCAGCGCTCGCGACGTTCGCACCGTGGAGAAAGACGGTTGTCTGAATTGACAGCCAGAGAACGAGGAGGACGACGGGTACGACAACCACCGTCTGAGCGGTGGCCTCACCAGCGTCGGTTCGGGCCATCACGATCATCCGAGGTCGAGAGAGTTGGCCTTGCTCGATACTTTCGATGTGATCGTCGCCCCGACTGCGATCGCGAGAGCGATGAGTGCGGCGGCCATCACGACGGTCGTCGCGCTCACTTCTCCGCGATCGGAGTCGCTCTCTCGGGAGGCCGTGAATCGGATCCAGTAGTACTGGAGGTGCTGCTTGAGGTTCATGTTTGCCTTTCTTCATTTGGGTTCTTGTTTTCCAACGTGGCCGGATGGGATCACATCTGACCGACGACCAGGTCGAGGGCGGGATAGCCGAGAAGGGCAATGAAGCCGACAAAGAGCAGGACGGTGGGCACGCCCATTCGTTCGGTTGCCGCCTGGGCATCCGCTTCGATCTCGCCGATCTGGCGAGTGCGAAGCGCATCCGCCTGGGTTGCGAGGGAGAGACGAACCTTCGCGCCGTGCTCACCCGCGAGCTGCATACTGCCGGCCAACCGCTCGAGGTCTACAACACCGATACGTCGTCCAAGGTCCCCGAATGCCCGCCACGAAGGTGTGCGCCCTGCGCGAGCCGTTTCCAGGGTTTCGCGGATCATTCTGAAACTCCAACTGTCACCCGTCGCGGCAGCTGCGATGAGGGCCGTTTCGCTTCCGGCGCCACCAGCGAGTAGAACGCTCGCCAAATCGAGATAACTCGAAAGGGCGTACGAAAAGGTTCGCCGTGCCCGTTCGGCACTTTTTGAGAGCCGCTCGAGAAACAATGCGGCACCGCCGATCGGTCCGCATGCGACCAGACCCAGACTGATGATGCCCGGAAGTGGCACTCCGGACGTCAACACGATGAGTGAGAGACCCCCACCACATCCGGCACCGCAAATCAACCAAACGAACAACATCGCGGTGAAGCCATCAGGCGACGTACGCAGAATTGCGCAGTCACTCTGTCGCGAGCGAAGAATTCGATGCGACAGCCTCGACCGAACACCGCCCCCGTCAAACACGCCGATGTGACGCAGAATCAACAGGCCGCCGAAGCCACACACTGCTCCTGCGAGTGCAGTCCACATCATGAACCGACCGCCACGAATCGTTCCGGAACCTGAACCTTCGAACCTGAATGCAACAGCAGGAACGCGAGAGTGAAAATCGCGACGATGCCGGCAAGCACGATCTGGCCGGAGGTCGAACCGTATGGCGCGAGATAGTCCCTGTTCAAAAGAATCAACACGCCAACAAAGCCAACGACGGTCAGGGAAATGATTCGAACGGCAGCACGCGTGCGCGACCGGCCAACCCAAATGCGTTGGTGCATGCGCGCCTCTTCCCTCGAACAACGTGCCAGATGCCCGAGGAGGGCGCCGACGTCGCGAGCCTCGTGTTCGTTCGCCGCAATCAGGGCAGCAGCAACGAAGTCGGCGCTGGAGTGATCGACTTCGGCAGCGAATTCGCGAAGGCTTTGTCCGACCGGAGCGTAAGGGAGTTTTGCTGCGAGGCGTTGGACCTGCGGTGCGATTCTCTCAGGTGCATGCGCCGAGGTTGCAAGCAGTGTCTGTTGCAACCCATGCGCTGCAGCGAGTGTGTCGCGGAGTTGCTCGGTCCACAAAGCAACCGCTTCGGCAACTTCTTCGTTCATACGTGAAGTTCCACGCGTACGACTCAATGCCACAATGAGAGCGGCCGCAAGACCGCTTGCTCCTGCAACGAGTATCCAGCCGGTCAAAAGGAACACACTCGAACTGATTCCTGCTCCAACGGCGAGCGGCTTGAGAAATGACGCTTCCGTCATGACACACTTTCTCCACGAGAGTTGCCAACCACGCAGACCCACACGGACGATCAGAAGACCAAGGCCCCCAACCGCCCCACACAGCATGATCATCAAGGTCATTGCAAGCCCCAATGGTTCTCTCCGAAGTGGGATGCATTCGAGTAGCCGTGCGATTCGAGAAGTGCTGCCGTCTTTTCACGCAGTGGGTACGCCCTGCGACAGGGTTCGTCGTCTGTCGACGAAAACACCTCGTTGGAGACGATCTGAAGACCATCAGTATCGACAACCTCGCGAATCGACCGAATACGCCTGGCTCCAGCTGAGTTTTCGATGTAGATCACCAAATGAACGGCGCTCGCAACGATGAGGTTCACCGTGTCGACGGGAAGTCCCGTAGAAGCCATCGATACATATGCAGCAAGTTTCGGGAATACGGACCTCGTGCTGTCGGCGTGCATCGTGCACATCGACCCGTTGTTTCCCTGACTCATCGCCATCAACATCGGAAAGGCTTCCGCGCCTCGAACCTCCCCAACGATCACGCGATCCGGGTCCATCCGTAGGGCCATCTTCGTGAGATCGGCCATCGTGACGGCACCTCGGCCTTCGATGTTTGCGCCCCTCGACTGCAACGCATCGTGGTCGGGATGACGCTCTGCAAAGCGTTCGATTCCCAGTTCGTAGGCATCTTCAATGGTGACGATTCGTTCGTTGGGTGGAACCTCGTTGAGAAGCGCCCTCAACAACGTCGTCTTGCCCGAGCCCGTCCCTCCGGCAATCACGATGTTGCGTCGTGCAAGCACGGCAGCGGAAAGGAACCTCTTGATTTCTTCATCGAACATTCCACGGTCATGAAGTTCGTTGAGCGACGAAATGTCGAACCTGTGTCGCCGCACGATCAGGCTCGGGTGTTGGGAGACGGCCATCGTGGCGAAAAGGCGCGACCCGTCAGGCAACTGAAGATTGAGCTCGGGATTCGCTGCATCAAAGCGCTGTTCGTTGCGAACAAGACGGGTTGCCGCGCGACGGATCAGCTCGACGAGTTCCTCGTCAGAATCGACTATCGGCTCGACGCATGTCCGTGTTCCATTGCGCCATTTGATCCACACGGGCGCTGCACCACGGACGTGGATATCGGAAATATCCGGGTCTTCGAGGAGCCTTTGCAGACGTCCGAGCCCGAGGACTCCTGCTACCACGGCATCGGCGATGCGATCGAAATCTTCGACTTCCAGCTCGTAGGCCACCGCACCTTCGTCCGGGCCCCTGTGTCGCTCCTCGGCGATGATTGAGCGGGCGATCGAGAGCTCATCGTCGATCGTGGGTTCAGCAAGGCCCCTCTGCTGACGGACGATGCGTTCATTGGCAAGTTCGGCCCGAATGCTCTTTGTCAGAAGATCGGTGAGATGAGCCTCGGCCTCGGTCCTACTGGGTAACAGCGTGACGTAGTTGGTGGTATTGCTCACGGCACCACCTCGTCGTTATTTCCGATGAGAGCGATCTTCGTACGCTCTGCAACTGCAGCCTTCGCCAGGAACTCGGCCGGCACTTTGAGACTCACGACGTAATCGGGATTTGTCTCTGAAGGTGGTTCTACTTCCCATACCGTTGCGGGTTGGTCGAACTCCGTCACCGCAGTATCGGTGGAAACACTGGGATCGGGCACGAGAACTATGCGTACCGAGTCTCCAACAGCGATCGATGTCGGCACATCCCCGACTTCGATCCGAAGTGCAACGACTTCCTCACCTGCGCCAAGCGCCGGAGTTTCCTCGACCACGCCCGGCATGATCGGACTTCCCGCCGGAACACTCGTGGCAAGTCGCTTGCCCAACAATTCCTTTGCATCGGTGGCTCTCGTCATCGCTTTGGCGAATCGCCACTCCATCTCAACGGCGACAAGATCACCTGTCCCAATTTCATGACCTCGACCGAGATCACTGGCGGCGGCGACAACCTCGACCGTCTCGGTGCGCTTCGAGGCAAGCAGACTTGCCGCAAGTGCACCGCCGATCACCAACACAAGCCCGAATGCCAGCTCCGGAACGCGGACCGGGCGGCGTTTCGGATTGCCGAGGGACGGTGTTGCTTTTGATTGGCTCCTTGCCCGACTGCGTCGTGGCGCTTCGCGCGTCTCTGAATCCCCCAACAAGTCGCGGGACAACGCGCTGCGGCGTTCATAGAGGGCGTCCCTTGACCCATCGGGGGAAGTTGTCACAAACCGTTCTGACACGGCTGTTTCCTTCCCCTGAGTGTGTCGTTGTCTTTCACACCCCCTATGTGTGGTCGGAGAAGTAGAACACGGCAAAGGCTCATTTTCAATGCACCCCACCGAACTCGGTCGACCCTTTGCCCAATAGCCTTTCGGGGTATGAGCGTCACGACCCCGCCCGAGGTGTTGCCGGCAGCCGGCGACCCGTGCTGGTGCGGCAGTGGTCGCAAGTACAAGCGCTGCCACAAGCCTCTCGAGGGCCGCGTGATCCCGGGCGTCGTCAGCCCCATGCGGACGGTGCCCGAGGGAATCGTCAAGCCGTCGTATGGCGACAGCGGCACGGTTGCCCGCTGGGATGAGCCGAAGATCAAGTCACCCGAGGTGATCGAACGCATGCGCTACGCGTGCGACATGGCCGCCGACATTCTGCGGATGGCCGGAGAGTTCGTGAAGCCGGGGATGACGACCGACGACATCGACGTGTTCGTGCACGAGGAAACCGTGCGACGAGGTGCCTATCCGAGTCCGTTGAACTACCACGGCTACCCGAAGAGCGTGTGCACCAGCCTGAACGAAGTGATCTGTCACGGCATTCCCGACTCGACGGTCGTGAACGACGGTGACATCATCAATCTCGATGTCACGTGTTACGTCAACGGCGTGCACGGTGACACCAATGCGACGTTTCTCGTCGGCAACGTCGACGAAGAAAGCAAGCTCTTGGTTCGCGTCGCAGAGGAATGCATGTGGAAAGGCATCGAGGCAGTGGTTCCCGGGCAGCCTCTCAGCGACATCGGTCGGGCGATCGAGAACCACGCGAAGACTCACCGCATGGGTGTGATCCGGGCATTCATCGGTCATGGAATCGGTGAGCAGTTCCACACCGACATCCAGGTGCTGCATTATTACGACGCGCGCAATTCGATGATCATGCGTCCGGGCATGACGTTCACCATCGAGCCGATGATCAGCCTCGGCACGTGGCAGCACAAGATGTGGGACGACGATTGGACTGCCGTCACCGCCGACGGCAAGCGCACCGCCCAGTTCGAGCACACTATTCTCGTCACCGAGACCGGGGTCGAGGTGCTCACGGCCAATGGCGCCGTTTCGCCGTCGGCCCCCTGGAAACGGTAGACATTCGTCCGGGGACAAGATGCTCGATCTCGACCGTTACATACCCTTCACGCGCGACGAGTGGGCAGACCTGCGTGCCGCCACGCCCCTCACGATCCGCGAAAAGGACCTCGAGGCATTGCGCGGCATCAACGAACGCATCGACCTGGACGAGGTCGCGGCGGTGTACCTACCGCTCACCCGTTTGCTGAACCTGTACGTCAGCGCGACACAGAACCTGCACAAAGTGTCGGCCACGTTCCTCGGGACCATGGCCCCCAAGGTTCCCTACGTCATCGGCGTGGCAGGCAGCGTGGCGGTGGGCAAAAGCACGTTTGCCCGTATTCTCCAGGCCCTTCTTGCACGGTGGCCCGAACACCCCAAGGTCGACCTCGTCACCACCGACGGCTTCCTCTTCCCGAATGCGGTACTCGAAGAACGCGGCATCATGAACCGCAAGGGCTTTCCCGAAAGTTACGACACGAAGTCACTGTTGCAGTTCCTGCGCGAGTTGAAGTCGGGCCGGCCCGAAGTTCTCGCGCCGGTGTACAGCCACGTCGTCTACGACATCGTCGAGGGACAGGAAGTGGCCGTTCGTCAGCCCGACATTCTCATCCTCGAGGGCCTCAACGTTCTGCAGGTCGGCGTCGACTCGAACGAGTTCGTGTCCGACTACTTCGATTTCTCGATCTACATCGATGCCGAGGAATCAGTGATTCGCGACTGGTACATCGAGCGCTTCCACGCCCTACGACGGACAGTCTTCCAGGACCCGCAGAGCTTCTTTCGTCACTTCGCCGAACTCACCGACGACGAAGCAACCGAGGTGGCGCGCGGCATCTGGGCAGAAATCAACGGACGCAACCTCAGCGACAACATTGCACCAACGAAGTCGCGTGCGTCTCTCGTCATCAACAAGGGCGCCAATCACCGCGTGACCGACGTTCAACTGCGCAAGCTGTAGTTCAGCGGTGTATCGCGTTGAGGTAGTTGTACACGGTGATGCGCGACACCGCCATCGCGTCGGCGACATCTTCGACCGCACGCCGCAGGATGAACGCGCCACGCTCGTCGAGCAACCGAATCGCTCGCTGCTTGTCGTTGCGTGACAGTTCCTTCAGATTGCCGCCCAGTTCCTTTTCCACGCTTTCGATCAGGCGATCGAGTGCACCGTGCAGCGCGGGCATACGCACGGCACCGATGACTTCACCATCCCATGAAAGTGGAATGTCGCTGGCGTTCATCTCGGTGGACGGCACGATGGTCGCACCAACCGCATCGAGGATCGGTGCGACGGCCCGCACGACAGGATGATCGGGGCTGGTCATTCGTCCTCTGGCCCGACGTGAATGCTGACGTGCGTCGCACCGTTGTCATAGGCGGCATCCAGAAGTGCCGCGACGACGCGACCGGCATCGCGGGCGGTGGCCCGAAGGGTTGTGCCGAAGGGCCCGAATTCGACCGTCGCACCCAACTTTTCGACCGCGGCAACTGCCGCCGTGACGTGCGGGCCGGGTGCACCCTCGACGAAGGGTTCGATCGTGAACTCGACCGCGACCGTTGTGTTGGGGAGCATGCCCACAGGGTACCGACCTACGTTCAGGCACCGAAAAGGCGGGGGCCGAGCAGCGCGAGGCTGTCGGGGAGAAACGCTTCCCGTGCGATCAAACCCTGCAATTCCTCGTTCAAGACCCACCGAAACTCGGCCACTTCCCCGTCACGCGGCTCAACCTCACCGCCGTGGCACACCTCGTAGCAGCGACCGATCAGGCTGACCTCGGAGTCATGGTACGCCCCGGCCGAGACGAACACGGGTACAGCCTCGATACCAGCCTCTTCCCACAACTCTCGCCTCGCGGCGTCGTCGTACGACTCACCCGCTGCAACCACCCCGCCGATGGCGATGTCCCACCAGCCGGGCCAGATGTCTTTTCTTTCACTGCGTCGGTGGATGAGCACCCGACCCCCGGAGTCGCATACAAGGATGAAGACGGCACGATGCCGCAGCACGTCACGGCGCATCACCGAACGAGGAACCGTGTCGATAACCCGATCATCGGCATCGACGACGTCGACGAGTTCAACGTCACCGCCCTTGGCCATCCACAAAGTGTGACACGATGTCGCCATGTCGACTGAAGCGCTGATCGAACGGCACGGTCCCAGCAAGGAACTTCGTGACCAGGCCCGTGGGTTGCAGGATGCGGCGGTCGCGCTGCGACGTTCGTTGCACCAACATCCCGAGGTCGGCAACGACCTTCCCGTGACGCGCGAGCAGGTGCTGCAGGCGCTCGACGGATTGCCTCTCGACATCACCCTGCACAAGACGACGAGCGGTATTGCCGCTCTCCTCACCGGTGACAAACCGGGACCGACGGTTTTGCTTCGCGGCGACATGGACGCGCTGGCCATGCCCGAGGACACGGGGCTCGACTTTGCTTCGAAGAACGCGAACATGATGCACGCCTGCGGACACGACACGCACACGAGCATGCTCGTGCAGGCGGCGCACCTTCTCTCCGATCGGAAAGGCGAAATACCGGGTCGTGTGCTCTTCATGTTCCAACCCGGCGAAGAGGGCCACCACGGGGCGCGTTACATGATCGATGAAGGATTGCTCGACCTTCCGAAGAACGCCGACGGCAGCGACTCTCCGCTCACTGGGGCCTTTGCCCTGCACATCACTTCCACCTTGCCCGTCGGAATGGCGGGCATCCGAGGCGGGGCGATCATGGCCTCGAGTGATCAACTCGAGATTCGCGTGAAGGGTGCCGGTGGACATGCATCGGCACCTCATCTCACCAGCGACCCGATTCCCGTCGCCTGCGAAATCGTCCAGGCACTGCAAAGCATGGTGACGCGCCGCATCGACGCTTTCGATCCTGCGATCGTGACGGTTGCAAGAATCAATGCAGGAACGACGTACAACGTCATCCCCGAAACCGCCAGCATCGAGGGCACCATCCGGGCCATGAGCGCAAAGACTCGCTCGAAGGTCCACGAACTGATCTCACAGGTTGCGACGGGAATAGCCGCGGCACACGGGCTGTCGGCGGAGGTCGACATCCATCTCGGCTACCCCGTCACCGTGAACGATCCGACTTTTGCGGGCTTTTCCACGGAGGTTGCCACTTCGATTCTCGGCGACAAGAAGGTCGTTCAACTTCCGAATCCGGTCATGGCGGCCGAGGACTTCAGCTACGTCCTCGAACGTCTGCCGGGGTCGATCATGTTCCTCGGTGGAACTCCGTCCGGTCAGAATCCTGCGACGGCCGCCCCGAACCACTCGAACCGCGTGATGTTCGACGAAGATGCGATGGAGGTTGGCGTGTCGCTGTATGCAGCGATGGCATTGCGACACCTCGGCGCCAGATTGAGCTGAGCCTCACTTCACCACGAGCGCGTTGGGCGGTGACGCGACGCCCGAGGGCAGGTTCAACGGTGCCGAGGTGAAAAAGCCCGTGTAGCGACCGTCGGCCGCACAGTCGTCGGCCAATTGATCGAGCACGAACATCTCGCCGAGCGGCAGACCAAGCATCGGCAAGAAAAGCGTGTGGGTGAAGATCTCGTACATGCGTCGCCGGTCGGCGCGCACTTCGGCATTCTCTTCCGCAGTGCGCAATGCACCGGGTGGCCACACTTCGACGGCAGGATTGTCGGCGGCGATGGCGGCGATGTGCATGTTCCACAGAACCTCGGCCGTGCGCTCGTCGGAACGCAAGCCGGGCGTGCGCAATTCGCTGACGATGGCCATGCGCTCGCGCACCTCGCGAGGTTGACGCTCGTACCAGCCGATCCATCCCGTCCGCACGAGGAGAATGTCGCCCTCTTCCAACTGCGTTCCCTGATGTGCGAGACACTCGAGCAATTCGTCGGCCTCGATGGGGTCGGACATGTCGTGTCGTATCGGACGCCCGACCGCCTCGCGCCAACGCGCGACGTCGCACAGCACGGCACGGCCGGCGATGCCGCGTTGTGCCCAGTGGTGCATGCCGTGTTCATCGTCGGTCACTCCGCCGAAGTGCCCCGTTCCGTCTTCGTCGGTTTGCGCTGCGAAGTTGCGGATGTGGCGGAATCCATCCCACTGACTCGACGACTGCGTGTTCCATCCGTGGAGAACGTCGTCGTGGCTGACGGCGCGCTCGTCACCTGTGACTTCGTGGCCGAAGGGACTGCGCCCGAACAACGGCGGGTCGGGCTTGCGCATGTCCCAGTTCATCGGAAACACCCGACCGGTGGTCACCAAACGCGCCGCGGCAGCGACGCGCTCGGGCGTCAGCAGGTTGAGGCATCCGAAGTACCGGGCATCGCCCTCCCACACGTCCCATGCGGCAGGCAGGCCGCCTCGACGGGGCAGGTCGCGGTATGCGGGCAGGTCGCTCTTCGTCATGGTCGAGACCGTACCCGCCCTGTACCGTGGCGATTTCATGGGGAACACAGGGGGCAAGGAAGCGGGCGAACGGCCGATCAGCGGGCTGCGCGTCCTCGACTTCAGCCGTGTCCTGACGGGTCCCCACGCGACGCGCATGCTCTGCGACCTCGGCGCCGAGGTCATCAAACTCGAACCACCAGAAGGTGATCTCACCCGCTTCACGAACCCGCGGGTCAATTCGCTCTCGACTTACTTCGTCCAGCAGAACGTGGGCAAGAAGAACATCTGCCTCGACTTGTCGAAGCCCGAAGCCGTTGCGCTCGTGCACCGGTTGATCGAACACGTCGACGTCGTCGTCGAGAATTTCCGACCAGGGGTGATGACGCGTTTGCGGCTCGACTACAACACACTGAGCGCGATCAACCCGCGGCTCATTTATGCATCGATCACCGGATACGGCAACACGGGGCCCTGGGTGCACCGTCGCGCCTACGCGCCCGTCGTCGGTGCAGAGACGGGCATCACGAAATACCAGGGCGACGCGCGCGGTGGCGACTACGCCAACGATCCTTTCTCGCATGCCGACGTCTACACCGCGATGGAAACCTGCACCGCAATCCTCGCCGCGGTCATCCAACGCGGACGCACGGGTCGTGGCCAGTGGATCGACGTCGCGATGGCACAGACGATGCTCTACGTGAACGAACACGCACACGACGATCTGTGGACCGAACCCGTTCCGCCCGAACAGATCCGGTCGTTTCAGCCGGCGAACTACCCCGTACTCACCGCGGCCAACGGTGACAAGGTCGTCGTCAGTGGCCATCCCGCCGAGCGTGGCACTTTCGACAATTTCATGAACGGTGCCGGCCGCGGCGACGTGATTGGTGATCCACGCTTTGTCGACGTGCCGGGTCGTCTCGCACACCTCGACGAGATCCAGCAGATCCTCCGCGAGTGGGCGTCGACGATGCCCGATGCAACGGCGATCGAAGAAGCACTTGCCCGCTTCCAACTTGCGTCGGGCAAGATCCGTTCGCCGCGCGAAGTTGCCGACACCCCGTGGGGTCGCGAACGCAATGTCACCGTCGAGGTGAGCGACCGCGGAGATGGAACCATTCGCATTCCCAATGCTCCGTGGCGGTTCTCCGAAGCCGACACGACGACGTCGGGCGAACCCCGCTATCCGGGCGAAGACAACGAGGCGGTGTTCGCCCAGCTTCTCGGCCTCACTGCCGGCGACCTCGCCTCGCTGACCGAGGGTGGAATACTCTTGAGCCGCAAGCCGCGGTCCCGCTGACACACGGACCGCTCACCGACACATCCGGGGGGGATGACATGGCCGGACTGGCCCGACCGACGACACCACGACAGGTCACCGCTTCGTGGTTGACACAGGCACTGCAATCGTCCGGGGTGATCGAACCCCACATCGAAGTGGGCTCGGTGCGCCAAGAACCCCTCGGCGGGGGGACGGGCGTGTTCGGCACACTCGTGCGGCTCGTCGTCGACTACACCGAGCCGAATTCGGGCCCGACGTCGATGGTGCTGAAAATCCCGACCACTGCACCGGAAAACAAGGCGGTCGGTTTGGCGCTCGGGCTCTACGTGCGCGAGGGCCAGTTCTTCCGGCAGATGGCCGGTCGAACGCCCGTCGATCTCGTTGGTTGCTACTACAACGACATGGACGTCGAGGCCGGAGAGTTCGTTCTCGTTCTCGAAGAGATCCGCGACCTGCAGGTCGGCCAACAAACGACCGGGGCAACCGTCGCACAACTCGAGATCGCTCTCCGCGAACTCGCCAAATTCCACGCCGCATGGTGGAAGCATCCCGATCTCGACACGATGGACTGGTTGCCGCGCAACGATTCGCCGGCAAACCTCGTCGTCGTTCCGGACATCATGCGCAATGCAATGGGTGTCATCGAAAAGGACTGGGTCGACGTCATCGGCCGCGAAGCCGTCGATCTCGGTCACGAACTTGCAGCACAGTTCGACTCGATCATCAAGAGGACGGGTGAAGTCGCCCACACGATGTGTCACGGCGATGCGCGGCTCGAGAACATGTTCTTCAACGCCGATGCAACGAAGATGAAATTTATCGACTTCCAGTTGGTGATCAAGGCAACACCCGCACAGGACGTTGCATACCTGATGGGTTCGTCAGCCGACAAGGCGGTGTGGGACGAGCACGGCATGCGCCTGTTGAAGATGTACCACGATGCGCTTGGTGCTGCAGGTGTGCGTGACTACGACTGGGACCAGTTCTGGTACGAGTTCAGACTGCAGGCGCTGTGGGGTGTCGTGGCACCGGGTTCGATGGTCGCAAGCTTCGACGTGGGTGACGAGAACGGAAAGCTGTTGTCACGCCGCTGGATGGAGCGCGGCTGGCACATCCCGATGGCAACGAAAGCGCGCGAGATTCTCTAAC
Source organism: Ilumatobacteraceae bacterium (assembly GCA_040401695.1). Taxonomy (GTDB): domain Bacteria; phylum Actinomycetota; class Acidimicrobiia; order Acidimicrobiales; family Ilumatobacteraceae; genus F1-20-MAGs119. The sequence continues at coordinate 14,354 of JBBANY010000020.1, read as the reverse complement.
GCCCGGAGTGGCCAAAGCCGCCACCCCGGTCGAAACCATCGAGCGAATCGACGACTTGCCAAGTGACTTCTTCGATGCGTTGAATGACGAGCTGCGCGATGCGATCGCCACGCTTGACCTCGTAGTCGTCGGTCGGGTCGGTGTTCAACATCACGCACTTCAATTCGCCGCGGTATCCGGCGTCGATGAGACCAGGCGTGTTCACGAGGCTGATGCCGTGTTTCAACGCGAGGCCGCTGCGCGGCAGAACGAAGCCCGCGTATCCCTCGGGGATCGCGACGGCGATGCCGGTCGGCACCAAGACACGGCCGCCTGCGCGGGGAACAACCGCGTCGTTGCGCGCATGGAGATCGATTCCCGCATCGCCGCGGTGCGCGATTGCCGGCAACGGTAGATCGGGATCGAGTTGTTGAATCGCGACCTTGAGCACACGATGAATCTAGAACAACGGTAGTTTTGGGGTCGTGATGGCGTGGATGGATCTCGAGATGACGGGTCTCGATCCATCGGTCGACCGCATCGTGGAAATCGCGACGATCATCACCGACGACGAACTCAACATCGTCGCCGAGGGTCCCGACATCGTGATCCACCAACCCGACGACGTTCTCGCAAAGATGGCGCCGGTCGTTGTCGACATGCACACCAAGTCCGGATTGCTCCAAGAAATCCGCACGTCGACGGTCACCCTCGAACAAGCGGGGCGAGAGACGCTCGACTTCCTGAAGGCTCACATTGGTGCGCCCAAGTCGGTGCCCTTGTGCGGCAACAGCATCGGCACCGACCGACGATTTCTCGCTGCGTATCTCGCCGACATCGAGAATTACCTGCACTACCGCAGCGTCGATGTGTCGAGTGTGAAGGAACTTGTGAAGCGCTGGTATCCGCAGGTCGATGCGGGTCGCCCCGCAAAGACCGGCAACCACCGGGCGCTCGACGACATTCGTGACAGCATTCACGAACTCGCCTACTACCGAGCCAACGCGTTCAAGTAGTTTCGGTCCGTGAGTTCGCAGGCCGACGCCCCCCGCCCCGTGCGCCAAGAGGCGCTCCACGCCACGGACGAGATCACCGAACTGGCCCCCGGAGTCCTGCGGACACAGTTGCCCATCGACCTGCCGGGTCTTGGTCACGTCAACATGTACGTGCTCGAAGACGAACGCGGTGTCACCGTCGTCGACCCCGGCATGCCCGGCCATGAATCGTTTGTCGCGCTCAAGGCACGCCTCCGCACAATTGGTGTGCCACTCAAGCGCGTCCACTCGGTGCTCGTCACCCACAGTCACCCCGACCATTACGGCGGAGCCGGTCGACTGCGCAAGGAAGTCGGTGCGGAAATCATCGCCCATCGTCGGTTCCGCCTGTGGTGGGACCCGTACGAACCACCGGACCTCGATGTCGAGGACGTTCCGTTGGTGAAGACCCCGATGCGACCGAACGGTACGACCCCGTGGGGTGGCCGTGGCTATGACATTCCTTGGTCACGGCGCACGCGCATGCGCGTGCACGCGAAGTTTCCGAAGGTCTTCGGTGTACCGCACCCGAACCGCCGTGTCGACGAAGGCGACCGCGTGATGCTGGCCGGTCGCGAATGGCTTGCGATTCACACACCGGGCCACACCGAAGACCACCTCTGTTTGCTCGATCCCGATTCGGGTCTGCTCATCAGTGGTGACCACGTGTTGCCCACGATCACCCCCCACATCTCGGGCATGTCGTATGCGGCAGACCCGTTGAGTGGATTCTTCGCATCACTCGACAAGGTCGCCAATCTCGGGGCGCAGTTGAAACTCGCGCTTCCTGCCCACGGATCACCGTTCACCAACGTGGTCGAACGCGTCGAGCACATCAAGGAACACCACGTCGAGCGTCTCGACAAGCTTCGCCAGATCGGTGCCGACTTCGATCGCCCCGCCACGGTGATGGACATCGCCAAACATCTTTTCTCGGCCCGTGCGCAAGGTCCGATGGCCGACAGCGAAACCTTCGCGCACCTCGAACACCTGCGACTTGCCGGCGAGTTCGACCGTCGTGAACGCGACGGATTTCTCGAATACGTCCGCGTCAGCTGAGCGGCGTCCGACGCACCTGCGTCGCGGCAACCACGTCGCCCGCCGATTCGTGCCAGATCATTGTGTGGTCGGCTGTTTCACGAACCACGGTCGCCACCTCGTGTTCGGGATGCACCGGAGCAAGATGTTCGAGCACGACGTCGAGAGGTGCGCGCATGTCGCGATGTGCACCCAGCCATTCCTCCACTGCTTCCCAGTAAGCGGCGTTGTTCATGTGACCGAGCGCGTCCATGTCGGAGAATCTCAACGGCCACGGGTGTCGTTGCTCGTCGGGCGAGGGTCGATCGCGCAGCAGAACACGCGCGCCGGCCTTTCGGGCGCCCGCCGATTCTGCGGCGACCGCGAGAAAGTCGGCTGCCAGTTTTGCCGGGGCCATCGTCGCGAGGTTCACATGCACCCACACGGCCGCCGCTTCGATGCGCCCGCCACGTTCACCCTCGATCAGGGTGCAGCGCTCGGCCCAATGTGATCCGAGACCTCCGCACCACGTCTGCAGGCTGAGCGGCTCTTGGAAGACGGGAAACTTGTGGACCCGAACGGCGGTGCGGCGCACCACCCAGCCGTCGCGGTCGGCGTAGGCCGCCTCTCGGGCATCGTCGTGGGCGATGTCCTGGAGGTACCTGACACAGGCGTCGAGGCGCAGCCTCCCCCGGGGCGTGACGTCGCCGAGGCGCACCCGCCGCGCGGCCCGGAACACCCGCCCCACCCCCGGGACTGCGGGAAATTCCAGCTCGATTGGGGCTCCGGCGGTCACGGCAGAACCCTAATTCACAAGGGGTTCAGGGGGTTCGCGTTAAATCGGTTGACGTTTGCATTCGGACGTGGTTTCCTACATGCCGCATGTTGTTCGTAGACCGCACCCAGGCCTCGGCCCGCCACGCAGCCGCCATGGCTGCTTATTGGCATGCCACCAAGCCGGTGTTTGCAGCCTCGTTCACGAATAAGCGACCCAGCCAGCGCCCCGACAGGAGCCCGACGTAAGAGAAAAAACGTCGGAAGTCGAGGCCGCTGGGTGAAAAACCCGGCGGCCTTTTTTGTTTTCCGGCGTGCCTCACCTCACGAGAAGGACATCACCATGCTTGCACCCAACACACTCATTCCCTTCGAGCAACCGATTCTCCTCACGGCCAAGCGCTGTGCCGATGGCAACGGAACCCTCACGTACCTCTTCTTCTCGGAGGAGTACGTCGATGTCTGTCGGGCCAAGGCCATTTGTGCAAAGTGCACGTCGCGCGAAGCCTGTTTGAACGACGCACTCCAACGCGAAGAGCCATGGGGTGTCTGGGGCGGTGAGCTCCTCGAGAACGGCCGCGTGGTCGCCAACAAGCGACCACGCGGACGGCCAGCCGTACACGTCCGCCGCCCGGTGGTCGTGGACGAAGTACCGATTCCGCGCCACTTGGCAGCGTCGGTAGCCTGACCCGCGTGACCGGACGCCGCCGTTTCCTCCTCTCGGCGGTGGCAATTCTGGTCGTCAGCATCGCGGGCGGATGGCTGTTGAGCCGGGCGGGTGACGACTCTTCCTCCAACGAGGGAGTGGTCGTTCTCTCGCCCGGTTCGACCAGCCAAGACCCCACCATCGGCACCAACGCCCTGAACACCGGGAAGGCATTCCCCGTCGTTCGAGTCGAGTCGCTCGACGGCGAACCGGTCACTTTGGGTGAACCAACGGGCAAACCATTCCTCGTCAATTTCTGGTACTCCACCTGCGAACCCTGCAAGCGGGAAATGCCGGCCCTCGTTGCTGCTCAGGAGAAGTACGGCATCGACATCGTCGGCGTGAACCCCCGCGACACCGCGGAGCTCGCCCGAGACTTCGCCGACGAGTACGGCATCACCTATCCGTTGCTGCGCGACCCGAACGGCGCATCGTTGGTGGCCCTTGGCGTCGGCACGTTTCCCATGACCTATCTCGTGAGTGGTGACGGCACCATTCTCGAACAGCACGCGGGCGAAATCACCGCGGCACAACTCGATCGCATGCTCGCACCCATCGCGGGATCACAATGATCGCGCTCGAAGGAAACTTCGCCTACAGCTTCGTGCTCGGCGTGCTCGCCGCGATCAATCCATGTGGTTTCGTGCTGTTGCCCACGTATCTCATGTTCTTCCTCGGCCTCGAAGGATCACGGCCCACTGACTCTCAGCGCACGTCGCTTGCCCGGGCACTGCGTGTGGGTGTCGCGACATCCTCGGGTTTCATTGCCGTCTTCATCATCGTTGGTTCCGTTTCGCGGCTCTTCACGAACGCGATCGAGCGCAATGCGAAGTACGTGTCGATCGTGATCGGCATCGCGCTCGTCGTCATGGGCGTCGCCATGCTTGCCGGGTGGAAACCCCGCATCATCACACCCCACATCGCAACAGGGAAGACCCGCACGTTCGGATCGATGTTTCTCTTCGGCGTTGCGTACGCGGTCGCATCGATCGGTTGCACGATCGGCTTTCTGACGTCGGTCATTCTCGGGTCGATCAACGTGCATGGTTTCTTCTCGGGCATGTTGAGCGTCGCCCTCTATGGGCTCGGCATGGGCGCCATCGTGACGGCTCTCACGGTGTCTCTCGCCTTTGCAAAGGGGGGCCTCCTGCGCGTGCTGCGCAATGGAATGCAATACCTCGACCGTGTGTCGGCCGTGCTCGTGCTCCTCACCGGCCTGTATCTGACGTGGTACTGGTACGCCGCCATCGCAGAGCGTGACTACGGTTCGTTCGTCAGCCGCGTCGACCGTTGGCAGAGTGACCTCGCAACGTTCCTCCAACGTCAGGGTGCATGGAAACTGGCCCTCGTCTTCGGTGGCGTGATTGCCCTTGCCGGTGCAGTCGTCCGGTTCGGCGGGCGCCGCAACGATGGAGCTCCGCGTGTTTGACCAACTCCTCGCCCACGAAGGCGTCGAAGAGGTGCTGGAGCTGCGCGGACGATTCGGGTTCATGGCGTACCACGGTGGTGGTCTCGAAGAGATGACCGACGTCATCGCACGCGCAGCGGCGGAGTTGTCGAACGCCTCGTACTACGGCGTGCACCAACCGGCCGGCATGGAGTGGCACATTCCGTCGACGAAGGTGGCGCCCGAACATTCCGAGAAACTCACCGAGTTCTTCGCCAACGTCGACATCGTCGTCACCGTGCACGGCTACGGGCGTATGGGCATGTGGGCGTCACTGCTGCTCGGTGGGTCGAACCGCGACCTCGCGCACCATGTCGGAACACACATCCGCGAACGCCTGCCCGCCTACGACGTTCGGACCGACCTCGACACGATTCCCCAGGAACTACGCGGCCTGCATCCGAAGAATCCGGTCAACCTGCCGCGTCTCGGCGGAGCGCAGTTGGAACTTCCCCCGCGTGTGCGCGGCACGAGTCCCCTCTTTTGGGACTGGGAAGGTCCGGGGCTGAACCCCCACTCCCAGGGCTTGGTCGAGGCTTTGGCTGCTGCGGCGCGGACTTTTCCTCTGTCGGGCTGAATCGCCTACGGGGCGAGACGTTCGATCGTCCAGCCGGCTGCTTCGGTGACGCGGCTGTAGCGGAAGCGGTCGTGCAAACGGTTGGGTCGGCCCTGCCAGAACTCGATGCTGTTCGGTCGCAGGCGAAAGCCACCCCAGTGCGGCGGACGTGGAACGACGGCGCCCTCGAAACGTGCCGTCATCTCGTCGACACGTGCCATCAACACTGCGCGATCGGCGATGGGCTGCGACTGCGGCGACGCCCACGCACCGATCTGCGAGTCACGGGGCCGTGACGCGAAATAGTCGTCGCTCTCGCGTTCACCGACGCGCTCGACGGTGCCCCGCACACGCACCTGACGGTGCAGGTCGAGCCATGCGAAGGTCGCGGCAGCGACGGGATCATCGTCGATCTGTCGCCCTTTTGCGCTGTCGTAATTCGTGAAGAAGACGAAGCCTCGCTCATCGACGGCACGCACGAGAACGACGCGTGCGTCGGGAGCGCCATCGTCGGCGATCGTCGACACCGTCATCGCGTTCGGCTCGGCTACTCCCCCATCGGCTGCCTGGTCGTACCAACGCTGCCACTGCGCGATGGGTGACGCTTCGAGGTCACCCAGATCGAGACCCGCGGTCTCGTACTGCACGCGTCGGTCGCGCAGGCTCATGGTTTCGTGATGCGCTCGGCACCGCGCATGTACGGACGCAGCGCGGGGGGAACGGTGACCGAACCATCTTCCTCGCGGAAATTCTCGAGAATCGCCGCCCATACACGCGGCACGGCAAGTGCCGAACCGTTGAGGGTGTGGGCGATTTCCGTTCCCTTCTGCGTGCCGCGCTTCACGCGGATGTCGGCACGACGCGCCTGGTAGTCGGAAAACCAACTGACCGAACTGACCTCGAGCCACGCGTCGCAGCCGGGGGCATACACCTCGATGTCGAAACTGCGGTGATGGCTTTGGCCCATGTCGCCCGTGCAGATCTCGATGATGCGGTACGGCAAGCCCAGACCCGAGATGAGCCGCTCGGCCCGATTGCTCAGTTCCATCAACAAGTCGGGGGCCTGCTCGGGCAGCGCGAGAGCAAAGATTTCGACCTTGTCGAACTCGTGGGCGCGCAGCATTCCCCGCGTGTCACGGCCGGCCGAACCTGCCTCGCGCCGGTAGCACGGCGAATACGCCATGAGGCGCTTCGGCATGTCGTCGTCATGGAGAATCTCGCCGGCATAGATGGAGGTGAGAGGCACCTCGGCGGTCGGAATACACCACAGGTCGTCGCGTTCGATCAGATAGGCGTCGTCGGCGAACTTCGGCAGCTGGCCGGTGGCGGTGAGCGTGGCAGACGTGACGAGCGACGGAGGACGTATCTCTTCGAATGCGTCGGCATTCGAGTCGAGGGCGTATTGACACAGCGCCCGCGACAGCGTTGCTCCGAGGCCACGCTGCATCGTGAACATCGCACCCGAAATCTTCACGGCGCGTTCGTTGTCGAGAATGCCCAGGTGTTCGGCGGTCTCCCAGTGCGGAACGCGTTGGTGCGCGGCGAACGACGCCGGCATGTTGTTCGGGCCGACGACGACGGGGTTTTCGTGGTCACCGGTGCCGTTCGGCGCATCGGCATGCGGCATGTTCGGGATCCGCAACATGACATCGCGCAGTGTGGCCTCGACTTCGACCGACTCGGCAGCAAGGCCTGTTTCGCGGGCTCCGAGGTCGCGACTCTGCGCCATCAGTGACTCGGCACCGGCAGTGTCACCAGCCTTGCGCAGGGCGCCGACCTGCTTGGAGATGTCGTTGACCTGCCGCCGCACTTCGTCGCGCTCGACAACGATGTCCCGCAGCCGGGCATCGAGGCGCACCGCGTGGTCGAGTTGCTTGATCAAGTCGGGCTTTGCGCGACGCTCCATGGCAGCCCGCACGGCGTCGGGGGCATTGCGCAGCAAACGGACGTCGATCACAGGATGAGAAGGCTACCTGCCCTCTCCCCGTACGCTTGGGGCAATGACGGCCGTCGAAGTCGAGAACCTGAGCGTTCACTACGGCCCACTCCGGGCAGTCGACGAGGTGTCGTTCACCGCCGCGTTCGGTGAAGTCACGGCCGTACTCGGACCCAACGGCGCGGGCAAAACGAGCACCATCGAAACCTGTGAGGGCTTCCGCCGTCCGACATCGGGCTCGGTACGGGTGCTCGGCCTCGACCCGTGGGCGCAACGCACAGAACTGCACCGCGAAGTCGGCGTGATGCTCCAGGACGGAGGCGTATACCCGAGCGCCCGTGTCGGTGAAACGGTGGCCCAGTTCTGCCGGCTGTACGACCGTGGCGCATCGGCCGACGAACTCGTCGCGCGGGTCGGCCTGGCCGAACGCGCGACCGCCACGTGGCGACGCCTGTCGGGTGGCGAGAAACAACGGCTATGTCTTGCACTCGCCCTCGCGGCACGCCCTCGCGTTGCTTTCCTCGACGAACCGACGTCCGGCGTCGACGTGAACGGCCGCGACGACGTGCGTGGGATCATCCGCGATCTCGCCGGTGAAGGGTGCGCCGTGGTGCTGGCCACCCACGAACTCGACGAGGCCGAGCGACTGGCCGACCGGGTCGTGCTTTTCAACAAAGGACACATCGTCGCCAACAGCACGCTCGCCAATCTGCGCTCTTCCCGCACGACCGTGCGCTTCCGTTCGTCGACGTCGCTCGATGCCGCCGCACTTGCTCGACACGTCGGCCTCGACGTCGCTGCGAACGATGACGAGTTCACCATCAGTTTCTCTTCACCCGACGCATCGATGGCGAGCGACCTCGTGTCGCGAATCTCCGTCTGGTTGGGGTCGAATTCTTTGCCGCTGCACGACCTGAACGTCGGTGGCGAACGACTTGAGGACATCTTCCGCATGCTCACGAAGGATCAAGAGTCATGAGCCCCTTGACTGCGCAGATCGGTGCCGAGTTGTCCCTCGTACGACGCAACGGTGAGCAGCTTCTCGTCACCCTCGGAATTCCACTTCTCCTGTTGGGGTTCTTCGGCAGCGTCGACATCCTGCCCACCGACACCGACGAAGCCGTCGACTTTCTCGTTCCGGGCATCCTCGCCCTCGCCATCATGAGCACGTCGATGGTCAGCCTCGGCATCGCCACCGGCTTCGAGCGCTCGTATCTCGTGCTGAAGCGCCTCGCCGCGACACCCCTCGGGACGGGTCGACTCATCGCCGCAAAGACCATCGCCGTCGTGTGTGTCGAAGCGGTGCAGATGGCACTGCTCGTCGCCCTCGGACTTGCCCTCGGCTGGGGACCTGCGTCGGCCAACTGGCTCTTCGCGCTGGCTGCGGTCGTCGTCGGTACGTTCGCATTCGCAGGGATAGGCCTCACCCTCGCGGGCAATCTTCGTGGCGAGGTGAACCTGGCGGCGTCGAACGGTCTTTACCTCGTCCTCTTGCTGCTCGGCGGGGTGCTGTTTCCGCTCGATCGCCTGCCGTCGTTCCTCGAGGTGATCGGTCGAGCAACTCCGACCCATGCTCTTGCTGACGTACTTGCGGATTCGCTCATGTCGACAGGTGCGCACACGGCCACGTCATGGCTCGTGTTGGGTGCATGGGCGATCGTCATGCCGACGGTCGCAGCCCGCACTTTCCGCTGGAGCTAGTCAGCGCTGCGGCTCGGGAGCCGGCGGCGTGTTCTCGAAAGCCCGCTCGACTTCCTCGAACGTCAGGGTCGTGTCACGGACGTAGTTCTGCTCGGCGTTGAAGTTGCCGGCGAAGCGCTTGAAGAACATGAAGATCACGATCGACCACAGGAAGATGCTGCCGCCGATCTTCATGATCGCGCCGGCGACCTGTTGATCCGTCGCAACCGACATGCCCCACACGCGGATGGGCGTGTCGTAGTGCTTGTACACGGTGCCTTCGGCAAAGGTGAGCCACCCCGCGGGCACGGTCGGCACGATCGACATGAGGAAGAGGTAGATCATCTTGCCGCCGTAACCAATGCGGAATTCGGCCGCCGGGCCGCAGATGGGGATCCACATCAGCAGAGCCGAAGTCACCACGAGAACGTGAAGCGAGTAGTGAAGCGGGCTGCTCGACGCGCTGCGGTTCACCAAGCCGGGGATGTGGGTCACCATCACGACGACGTTGAAGAGCACACCCGCGATGACGGGTTTGGAGAACCAACGCACGACACGGTACGCGCGGCCCTCACCGATGAGTGCGCGGAACATCCATTCGGGCAGTGCGAGGAGAGCGAGCGGCGGAACGAAGTACGACAATGCCATGTGCTGGAGCATGTGCATCGAGTACAGGTACTCCTCGGCGAGGTCGTGCATCGGCCAGTCCGAGGCGATCCACAGCACGGTCATCGCCGCGACGAAAGCGGTGATGTTGCGGCGCGTGACGACCGGTCCCGACGGCACGGCCTGTGGTCCGATGACCCGAACCGAATAAACGTATGCACCGATCAGAAACCCGACGAGTAGCCACAGTTCAGGGTGGGCCTGGAATCTCCAGGGGTCGAGTAGGGGGTTGGCTGCTTCGGCAATCATTGCGCCTCCGCGGGGGACGTGTCAGGCGGAAAAGAACTTGAAGGTTGCGAGGAAGGCTGCGTAGACCCCGATGGCCAGGAACAGCCCCGCATAGAACATGAAACTGAAGATCTTGCTGTCGAACTTCAGGTGCATGAAGTACGAGACGACGATGAAGAACTTCACGCACATGAGCACGAGAAGAACCGGCATGAAGAACGGGCCGAAGTCGACGAAATAGGTCGCCACTTCCAGTGCGGTCAGCGCGGCGAGAACGATCGCAACCTTGATGTAGCCAATGGTGCTCATGCCGTGTTCGGCATGCTCGTCGTGGGCTTCGTGGCCGGTGTGTTCTGCGTGTTCTGCGGTCGTAGTCATGGTGGAAACCTCGTATGCGTACGGTGCGGTATCAGGTCGGGATCAGGTAGACGAGCGTGAAGATGATGATCCAGACGACGTCGACGAAGTGCCAATACAAACCGACGAGCTCGACCACTTCCGCCTTGTCGCCGGGAACTCTGCTGCGCTTGATGATGCCGACCAACGACAGCAACATGATGACGCCCACGGTCACGTGGACACCGTGGATGCCGGTCAGCGTGTAGAAGGCCGAGCCGAAGAGGCTGGTGGTGAAACCGAGGCCTTCGTTGTACATGGCGGTGAACTCGTACACCTGACCGCCGACGAAGGTCGCGCCGAGGAGTCCGGTGACCGTGAGCCACAGGGTCGTGCCGCGGTCGTCACGCTTTTGTGCGGCAGCGACGGCCAACACCATCGTGAGCGAACTCATCAGGAGGACGAAGCTGCTGACCGACGTGAACGGAATGTCGAACACGTTGCCGGGACGCGGGCCTTCGCCCACGCGACCGCGGTAGATCATGTACGTGCTGATGAGACCGCCAAAGAGGAGGCACTCGGACCCGAGGAAGAGCCACATGCCCAACTTGTTGTTGGACAGCCCCGTCGAGGTGTGATGGCCGTGTTCGGCGTGGTGAACTGCTGCGTCAGCCAAGGGGAGCCAGCTCCTTCGTGCCATCCCCCGAAGCCGGAGGATCGAAATCGGTGTCGGGCGCCGTCGACGGCTCGAGCGACCAGCCATAGATCGCCAGGACGACGATTGCGGCGCCCACGATCGCGACCGGGATCGCGTAAATGACACCCAGAGCGATCACCGGCAGAGAACTCGCAAGGATGATCGGCCAGTACGACGGCGACGGCATGTGGATGTGCTTGTCGGCGTTTTCTTCCTGATCCCGCACGATGTCCTCGGCCGTTGCAACCTGCTTGATCTCGTGGGTCACCGGGTCCTGTGCGTACTTGCGGTGGAAGAACTCGTCGAGATGGTGAACGGTCGGGATGGCGTCGAAGTTGTGTTCCTTCGGCGGGCTGGTGGTCATCCACTCGAGCGTGCGCGCGTCCCACGGGTCGAGCGGTGCGACTTGCTTGCTGCGCGCGGTCTTCCACACGTTGATGAGGAAGAGCAGCACACCAATCGACAGCACGAGCGAACCAATCGAGGCCACACGGTTCCAGAACGCCAGATTGAAGAAGCCTTCGCCCGCGCGGGCCTCGGTCCACACGTACATACGGCGCGGCTGGCCCTGGAGACCGATCATGTGCATCGGACCGAAGGTCATGTTCATGCCGATCACCATCAACCAGAAGTTCGCCTTGCCGAGACGCTCGTTCAACTGCTTGCCGAACATCTTCGGCCACCAGTAGTAGAAGCCGGCAAAGAGTCCGAAGATCGCGCCGCCGAAGAGGACGTAGTGGAAGTGCGCGACGATGTAATAGGTGTCGGTCTGCTGCGTGTCGGACGGCGCAACGGCGTGGGTCACGCCCGAGAGACCGCCGATCGTGAAGAGCACCACAAGACCGATGGCGAAATGCATGGCCGCGGTGAAGTTCAACTTGCCACCCCAGATCGTCATCGTCCAGTTCACGATCTTGACGCCGGTCGGGACGGCGATCGCCATGGTTGCGATCGAAAACACCGCGACCGATACCGGGCCGAGACCCGAGGCGAACATGTGGTGAGCCCACACACCCCAACCGACGAAACCGATCGCTGCACCGGAGAAGACGACGAACGGATAGCCGAACAGGGGCTTCTTCGAGAACACCGGCAACACCTCGGAGATGATGCCGAAGCTGGGCAGGATGAGGATGTACACCTCGGGGTGTCCGAAGATCCAGAACAAGTGCTGCCAAAGCAGTGGGTCGGCACCGGCAGAGACATCGAAGAACGTTGCTCCGAAACTGCGCTGGAAACTGAGGAGGAACAACGCCACGGTGATGACCGGGATGGCGAAGAGCAGAAGGAACTGCACGACCAACTGCAACCACGTGAAGACCGGCATCTTCATCAGACTCATACCGGGGGCCCGCATGTTGAGCACGGTGACGATCAGGTTCACCGCACCCGTCAGCGACGCGATACCCGTGATCTGCAGACCGAGTGCCCAGAAATCGACACCGTTGGACGGCGAGAAAACTGGACCGGAGTTCGGCGCGTACATGAACCAGCCGCCATCAGCCGCACCGCCGAGGAACCACGACAGGTTGACGATGATGCCGCCGCCCACGAGGGTCCAGAAACCGAACGCGTTGATTCGCGGGAAGGCGACGTCGCGCGCGCCGATCTGCAGGGGCACGAAGTAGTTCGCAAACGCTGCTGCCATGGGCATGACGAAGAGGAAGACCATCGTCGTCGCGTGCATCGTGAACATCTGGTTGTAGACGTCGGCACTCAGCACCTTGCCATCGGGGGCCGCCAACTGGAGACGAATCAGCACGGCCTCGATGCCGCCGACGATGAAGAAGAACATCGCGACGACGCCGTACATGATGCCGAGCTTCTTGTGGTCGACGGTGAAGACCCAGGACTTCCAGCCGGTGGTTGCGACTGGCCGACGAAGCGCACCGAAGGTACGTGTCGGTGTTGCCGGGGCCGGAGTTTCCTGCACTCCGACCGGTGTGGGGCGTTCAATGATTGCCATGGCTGTTGTCTCCGATCACTTCAGAGTCGCGAGGTAGGCGACGAGTTTGTCGATGTCGTCCTCGGAGAGACCGAGGTTGGGCATGCCGCGGTACCTGCCACCCGTTTCTTCGAGCTTCGTCGGGTCGGCGTACATCGGCTTCATTTCAGGGGCATTGCGCAACCAGCGCCGCAGGTCGGTCTGGTTGAGACATTCTTCGGTGACTCCGGCGAGATACTTCTTGCCGAATTCTTCGCTCGATGCTTCCCACACATCCTTGCGGCACGACTTGGTGAGCAGATCCCACGAAGCGCCCGCAAAGGTGTTGCGCGACATGAGATGCGTCAGGTTCGGTGCGGCTCCCGACCAGACGTTGTCTTCGGGTGCGGCGATCGCAGGTGAGCCATCGGCCTTCTTCAGGCCGTTGACTTGGTGGCAACGGACGCACTGATTCAAGAAGACCGTTTCACCTTCCTTGGCGAGCGTGCCCTCGGCGGGTGATGCGGCGAGCGAGAGTTGCCCCTTCACCCACGCAGCAAAGTCGTCCTTGCTGAGAGCGACTGCCTCCATGCGCATGACTGCATGCGACAAACCACAGAACTCGGTGCACTGACCGGCATAGATACCCGGTTCGTCGGCTTCGAGGCGCAATGTGTGAACGCGACCCGGCACGGCGTCGCGCTTGCCGTTCAGAGCAGGGATCCAGTACGAGTGGATGACGTCACGGCTGGTTTCGCGCAACAGCACCTTGGTGCCAGCGGGAATGACCAGCTGACCCGACGTGATGATCGGGTCGGTGATGCCGTACTGCTCTTGGACCGGGTAGTCGTATTCCCACCACCACTGCTGGCCGGTCACGTTGATCACCATCTCGGTGTCGTCGGTCTTGGCGAGGTCGAAGATCGTCTGGAACGTGAAGACGCCGATGCCCGCGAGAATGAGCGCAGGAAGAATGGTCATGCCGATTTCCAGAACCGGCTTGCCGTGGGTCTGCTCGGGGATCGGCTGCCCGCGATCCTTGAACTTGAACACGGCGTAGCCGATGGCGGCGAACACGATGATGCCGACGATGCCCGCGATCGCGAAGACCGGCTTTTGCAGATCATCGATCATCTGGGCGTTCGGGCCCTTCGGCTGCCAGGTGTCCTGCGGGGCGTTCTTCGCGCAACCGGCGAGGAATGCAACCGCCGACAGACCCGCGGCAGTGGCAGAAATGCGACGCACTGGCTTGGACATGCGGACTCCGGATCGCTTGTGCGGATGACGGATCATGGGACGAACACCTCGATGCTCTGGTCCTCGACTCCGGGGACGGAGAATGTGTAGGGCTTTTCGGATGCGATCGACGGCTTG
>JBBANY010000019.1:0-34717 GCA_040401695.1 Ilumatobacteraceae bacterium | reverse complement strand
CGAACGCGCCGTCAGCCCAGGTAGTCGTTCGTGTGTTCGCCGAGACGCGGCACGGGCCCGGGCCGCAGCGTGAAGCCGTCGAAGTCGACCGGGTTGTTCACCGCCTCGTAGGGAGCCTCGCCGTCGCGCGGCGACATCGGGACGAACGCACCCGCGGCGCGTGCTTGAGGATCGGCGATGACCTCGGGAATCGTGTTGAGCGGCGCCCACCACACATCGTGCTCGTCGAACCTCTCGGCCCACTCGTTCATCGGACGCTCGGCGAACAGTTCATCGAGCGTTGCAATGAGCTCGGTGTTGTTCGCCAGGCGAAGCTTCGCGGTTGCGAAATGATCGACCCGCAGACGATCGGAGTCGACGGCAGCGACGAGTGCCGGCCAGTGGCGATCACCTTCGAGTGCGAGCATCCAGAACGCACGGCCATCGCCCGCGAAATAGTTCAGCATCAACGGCGCCCGGCCGTTCTCGCGCGGCCGCGTACTTTCGCGCTTGCCGAAGCGCAACTGGATGCCGATGTCCCAGCCGATGTTGTACATGCCGTTGCGCAACAGGCTCGTCGAAACGAGTCGCCCCTTCCCCGTGCGCTGGGCATCGAAGAGCGCCGCGGCAACTCCGGCCACGAGTGACATGCCGGTGACGTGGTCGCCCTGGCCGCTGCGGTTCGGGGGTGGGTTGGCGCCCGGCGGCACGAGCGTGTGGGCAAGACCGGAACGTGCCCAGTAGCCGCCGATGTCGTAGCCGGGGCGGTGGGCATCGGGTCCCTCGAGGCCGTAGCCCGTGATGATGCCGTACACGAGTCGCGGATTCGCCGCACGAACGGTTGCAGGGTCGAGGCCGAGACGCGAGAGCGCCGCGAGTCTCACGTTCGTCACGAACGCGTCGGCCGATGCGAGCAGGTCACGCATCTTTGCCTTGCCGTCGTCGGACTGCAGGTCGATGACGACCGACTTCTTGCCGCGGTTGTCGATCTCGAACGGCGGAACCGCCGGCTGGTCGCTTTGGCCGAGCGCACCGAAGATGTTGCGTTGCGGGTCACCCGAAGGTGGCTCGACTTTGATCACCTCGGCTCCCCAGTCGGCGAGCACTCCTCCGCACGCAGGTCCGGCCACCCACACGCCAAGCTCAACGACGCGCACGCCCGTGAGCGGTCCCCCCTGCGACACGACGACGTCAGCTCTCGAGAATCGTGACGGTGCCGAGGTCGCCGTTCACTTCGATTGTCGCTCCGTCACGGATGCGGCGGGTCGCGTTGACGACCGACACGACGCACGGAATACCCAACTCTCGGCTGACGATGATGGAGTGGCTGTTCAGTGCGCCGACGTCGACCACGACGCCACCCGCAGGAATGAAGAGCGGCGTCCACGAGGGATCGGTGTTCGGTGCGATGAGGATGTCGCCCTCTTCGAGCGCCGACGGATCGGCCGGGTCGAGGATCACGCGCGCACGACCACGCGCGACGCCCGAACAACCCGCATTGCCCTGCAGCACGTCGCCCGTCTTCACGGGGTCGACTTTCACCTCGGCACGCTTCGGGAGGTCCTCGATTTCGGGCACACGCTTGTCGCCCTCGACGAAGTAAGGGGTTTCCAGTTCCCAGAGTGAACGCCACTGCTTTTCACGCTCGGCGAGCTTCTGGGTGAACGACTTGGGATCGGCGATGTACGCGTCGAGTTCTTCGTTCAACAACATGAAGATCTGCTTCTCGTGGGCGAGTGCGCCCGTGGCCGCATGGCGCCGACCCAGTTCGCGCATCGCAACACGCGCTTCGTTCATGACACGAATGCAGTTCGTCTTGCTGCGTTCGCGCCAGGCGTTGAAACGGCGTCCCGAACCCGCAGCGAGATTGACCATCGTCGCCGCTTCGTCGTTGCCCTTCACGCGCTCGAGCGCCTCGGCAAGCGCCGCTGCCGAGTCGGCCACGGTGCGAGCGGCGGCCTTCGCCGGATCACCGTCGGGGCCGACCTGGCGCATCGCGTCGATGAGGGCAAGTGCCAATGCGGGCTTGGTTTCCCACACGTCGGAGTAGAGGTCCCATTCGTTCGGGCCACGCGAGCCGAACTCGTAGAGGAAGTCCTCGAAACCCTGCTGGAATTCCGGCGAGTGCTGCGGCAACCGCGACAGTGCCCACATCGCATGACTGGGAGCCGCCGAGTCGACATCACCCGCGCCGGCGATGATCCGCACGAGCAGGTCGGGCACGATCTGGCCGAGGACGGTCGGTCCGGTCGCGGTGTTCGTCGACGTCATGACGTGGTCGTCGAACATGCGACGGTGCACGGGGATGAGTGACCGCGCGTACTCGACGAGAGTCGCGTCGCTCGCCTCGGCGAGATTCGGACGCTTCGCACGGATCTCTTTCGCAATCCTCTTCGACTCTTCGAGTTCCGGGTACTCGGTGATCGTCAGCGCCCAGTTCGCACGGTCGGTGAGCTGCTTGGCAACCGTCTCGTTCGGATCATCGGGATGAGGAACGTACGGCGGCGTGTCGGGACGTGTGCCGAAGAATGCGAGGTCGATGGGTTCGGCTCCGACACCTGCGCGCACGCCGAACAGGCGCACGACCGAGGCATTCACGTAGAAGAAACCGTTGAAGAATCCGCACACGGGGTTGAAACCCTCGGCGTGAACTTCCCCCTCGAGCACCGAACCGTTGCGCACGTTGCCGTCACGCCAGCCCTCCATGGTTCCCGGAATGAACGCGAGGCTCGCGCCGAGCGGGCTGATCGGGTCGGGAAGGACGTCGCTCGCGTTCGATCGCGTGTAGACGGGAAAGCGCTTGCTCGCGCGCGTGTCGGTGATCCAGTGGGACATCGTCGGCTCCGTGTTTTCTCTCGCTGTAGGGGGTGAGGTGGGGCTTATTCGCCGAGAACTGTAACCACTCCGGTCGAACCGTTCACCTCGAGAAGTGCGCCGTCGGGAATGCGCCGTGTCGCATCGGTTGCCGAGATCACACAGGGAATCCCCAGCTCGCGACTGACGATGATGGCGTGACTGAGCGGAGCGCCGACGTCGACCACCACACCGGCCGCGGGAACGAAGAGTGGGGTCCACGACGGGTCGGTGATCGGCGCAACGAGGATGTCGCCCGGTTCGAGGTCGGTCGGGTCGTTCGAATCGAGAATCACCCGTGCGCGACCACGTGCAACGCCGGGGCAACCGGGCATTCCCTGCAGTGCGTCGCCCACGGAGAGTCGACCGGCCGATGATGCCGACCTCGCCTCCCACGTGTCGGGACTGGCCGCCGCCCCGACGAACACGAACTGCGGAATCTTGGCGGAGAGTTCCTCGTACTTCGCACGTCGCTCGCGCACGATGTTGCGCCACTTGTCGGCATCCCCTGCCGGCGCCGCGATGATTCCGTCCATTTCGTCGGCCTGTACGAATCCGAAATCCTCGATCTCGTCGAAGAAACTACGTTCGACCATGCGCCGACCGAATTCACGCATCGGCATGCGACACTCGTGAATCAGCCGAATGTTGTTGGTCTTCGTGCGCTCGCGCGCGGGTATCCACGCTTGCGACGCGGCAATCGCGACCGACAGTTGACCACTGACCGCTGCATTCCCCGCAACGATCGAGAGCAACTGCTCGGCGGCGGCAGCTCGCTCGCGTGCGCGATCGACGCTGTGCGACGCCGGATCGGCGGACGCCGGCGCAAGGCGCATCCGCTCGATCGCCGACAATGCGAGTTCGGGCCGTGTTTCCCACGAGGGCGAACGTGCTTCCCATTCGTTCGGTCCGCGCGAACCGAAGTTGCGCACGAAGTCGTCGAACATGACGAGGAACTGCGCGGCACCCGCGACGCTGCTGTCGCGCAATCGATCGAGAAGTCCGGATACTCCGGCGTCGAACTCGGAGGTGAGCGTGGGCGAGTTCGCCACGAGTCGCCCCATCGCCCACAACGCATGGCTTGGCTCGGCCGAGTCGACATCGCCGAAGCCGGCGATGAGCGGCATGATGAGGTCGGGCCGACCGACTGCGGTCGCAATCGCCGAGATCATGCCGACGGGAACCGTCGCCATGTAGGTGGTGTAGATGTGCTGTGAGAACAGCCACTCGTGCCACCCGATCAGGTCGAGGTAACGCGCCCACAGTTCTGTATCCGACATCGCCGACAAGTCGGGGCGATCGCGACGCAACGCGATTGTGCGTGCCTTGTGTTCCGAAATATCTGTCAACTGGTTGACCGAAGAAAACGCGAGGATCGAGGCAAAAGTCTCACCGATGCGCTGAGTGAGGTCGGGTCGCACGTCACCCTCGGCTTCGACGTAAGCGGGAATACCGGGTTGCGCACCGAAGAATTGCGCGTCCATGTCCTGCCACGACAGTCCCGGTGCTCTCTCACCGAACAGTCTGATGAGTGAAGCATTGAGGTAGCAGTAGCCACCGACGACTCCGAGTTGACAGAACTCTTCGGCAGGAAACTCACCGAGTTCGAACGCACCCATGCGTTCCCACGCCGTGCGCCAGCCACGTTCGGCACGCCACAGACCGGTTCCACTCGTGAGCGGTGTGACGGGGTCAGGAAACACTTCGCCGACGTTGGCCCGGGTGTAAATCGGGAATCGGCCGGACAGGTCCGTATCCGTGACGTAGTAGCGAATCGCGTTCCCCATCCGGACACCCCCAGCACTCTCAGCCTGTCCTTATGTCTAGTCCGTTTGTCACACGCCGAATTCCGCGCTCGACGGAGGCTCGGACGTGCATCCGTTGCAGACTGAAGGAATGTCAAAGCCCCGCGCCAGCGACACGTCGAGCAACACGGCCGACCTGTCCTGGGGCGCGTTCTCCGAGCGCGGTCCCTGGGACCTCGACCGCGACAAGATTGCCTGGTCCGAACACGCCACGGTTCTGCGCCGCGAAGCCCGCGCCGAAGTACCCAGACTCACGACTCCGGGTCGCGTTCCCCCGATCGGTCGCCTGTTGACGGTCGTCTTTGTTCTTGGTCGGGCCATCGCCCCGTGGCTCATTCGCAAGAAACTGCGCCGCTTCACCTCTCCCGAGGAGAGCCGCGCGGTGCTGTCGATGCGCCTCAGGCGAGCTGTCGAAACACTCGGGCCGACCTACATCAAGTTGGCACAGATCATCTCGAGCGGTGAGGGACTCTTCCCCGGCGAACTCGTCACCGAATTCAAACGCTGCCGTGACCAGGTTCCGGCCGAGCCGTTCGACGTCGTGCAGCGCACGATCGAGCGCGACCTTGGCGCCCGACTGAACGACGTCTTCGTTCACATCGACACGACTCCCCTCGCCGCCGCATCGATTGCCCAGGTGCACGCGGCCACCCTCGTCTCGGGCGAGCCGGTCGTGGTCAAGGTGCAGCGACCCGACATCGGAGAACTCGTTCGTCGCGACCTTCGTGTCATGTCCTGGATCGCGCCATTCCTCATCGGTCGCATTCCGATCGCGGCACTGGCGAATCCGCCCGCGCTCGTCGAGTTGTTTGCCGAGACGATCGTCGAGGAGCTCGACTTCCGCATGGAGGCGTCGAACATGATCGACGTTGCCGCGATGCTGCACAACCTCGGCCAGGCGCGCTACATCGTTCCGCGCCCGCACCCGAAGCTGGTGACCCGACGCGTCCTCGTGATGGAACGACTCAATGGCTTCAACTTCGACGACGTCGACGGCATGAAAGCCGCAGGCATCGACACCGAGGACATCATTCGCACCGGGATGATCGCGTTCATGGAAGGCGCGATGATCGAGGGGATCTTCCACGGCGACCTGCACGGTGGAAACCTCTTCGTGATGACCGACGGACGAACCGCGCTGCTCGACTTCGGCATCGTCGGTCGACTCTCCGGACCACGCCGCATCGCATTCCTGCGGCTCATGCTGGGCGCAACGACGAACGACGTCAAAGGCCAGGTCGCAGCCCTGCGCGACCTCGGCGCACTTCCCGCCGACGTCGACATCGACCAGGTCATCAAGGACCTTCGCCTCGACCAACCGACGATCGACCCGACCGGCCTGTCGGGCGAAGAACTGGTGAAAGAGGTGCAGCGCATCGTGAAGTCGCTGCTCGGCTACGGGGCCAGCATGCCCAAGGAACTCATGCTCTACGTGAAGAACATGGTCTTCCTCGACGGGGCGATCGCCCGATTGGCTCCGGATCTCGACATCCTCGCCGAAGTCGCCAGCATCTCAATGGTCTTTGCCGAAAGGCACGGCGAGCGCATCGGCCGCGAACTCGGCTTCAACCCCGACGCGTTCGAGGTCAACCTCGACAGCGTGAAGGCGAGCCTTGGCCTCGAGTCGAGCGTCAACCGGCTCACCTACAGGGAACTGCAGGAACGACGCAACCTCATCAACAAGCGAATGCGCGACCACATTCGCGCCTGATCAGATGACGACGACCGGGGTTCCGATCTTCGCGAACTTCCACAAGAACTCCGCGTCTTCCTTCGCCTGACGCTGGCATCCGCCCGACAGTCGCGTTCCAAGTTCTTCTTCCGTTTGGTACAGCGATCCGTCGCTGCGCTTCACGGGAATCTGGTGGAAGCCGATCGCGCCGATCTGGGTCTTCAACCAACGAACCATCAGAGGAAGGAACGCTTTGCCGTTCCATGCCGTCGTGACTTCCGATTTGCTGTACACCTTGTGGGTTCCTACAAGTTCGTTGTTGTACTGGCTTCCCGACACCAGCCACGACCGAATGATGGTGCCGTCCTTGTCGACGGCCCACACACGCTGACCTGCGCGCTCGTAGACGAGCCGCCTGCCTTCGCCGGAGTTCGGCGGCAACGGCGGTGCGTCGGCGCCGGTCGAGGCGACCGACGACAGGGGGAACCCCATCGAATCCTTCGCTCCGGGAGCGGGCGGCGGCGTGCGCACGACGTTCAATTGCTCATCGGGCCAGATGCCGAGCACGAGCGCGGACTCGCGGCCAACTTCGCCGTCGACGAACAACGACTTCTCCGTTTGCAGGGCGATGACGGCGGTGCGTGTCGGCCCGTCGAAGGTGCCACTCGCGACCCCTGCAAGACGGTTCTCGCGGATCAGCGCCTTTTGCAGACAAAGCACCGATGCCCCGGTGTCGCCGGTGCGAAGTGTCCGCGTTGCGATCTTGCAGTCGTCGGGAACCTCTTCGTCGCCCACCAGGTCGAGCTCCGTCGTGGTTGGCGCTTCAGGGACGGAGACCGACGTCGCAACGGACACAACCGTCGTCATGGCGGACACAACCGTGGTCGTGGTCGCCACGATGTCTCCGCCGCCCACGGCGGCGCCGCCACCGTTTCCGTCTCCGGACGAGGCACCGATGGCAAGCCACGCTCCGCCCACCGCCACGATGACGGCGAGCATCAGGTACTGCTTCGTGCGCAGATCCGTGGCGAGTTTCATTCGTCGCCAAATCTAATTGTCTGCTACGAAAATACGGTGCGTCTCGTCCTCGCTCGTTGCAGTGTGAAATATGCAGGCCGCCTCGAATCGCGACTCGACGAGGCGAACCGCCTCATCATGGTGAAGGCCGACGGCTGTGTCGCCATTCACGCCGACGGTGGCGCCTACAAACCGCTGAACTGGATGAACGCCCCGAACGTGCTGACCGAGAGCGACACCGAATGGGTCGTGACGAACTCGAAGGGCGAGACGCTCACGATCACTCTGCACGAGGTCTTTCTCGACACGTCCCACGAACTCGGCGAAGACCCTGGGCTGAGCAAAGACGGCGTCGAGGCCCACCTGCAGGAACTGCTCGCCGCCGTCCCCGACGCGATCGAGAACGGCCTCACGCTGATCCGTCGCGAGCACCCGACCGCAATCGGGCCGGTCGACCTGCTTTGTCGCGATCGCGAAGGGCGCACCGTTGCCATCGAGGTGAAGCGACGCGGCGAGATCGACGGCGTCGAACAACTCGCCCGCTATCTCGAATACCTGTCGAAGGATTCGTCGCTCGGTGAGGTCCGCGGCATTTTCGTCGCACAGGTGATCAAACCCCAAGCGAAGACACTCGCATCGACGCGAGGACTTCTCTGCGTCGAGGTGGACTACGACGCTCTGCGCGGCCGCAAACCCGACGAACTCACTTTGTTCTGAAGCGCACCAGGCCCTGGTCGAGCACGACGCGGTCACCGACCGACGTCGTGAAGACGGCCTCGCCCGACGATGTTTCCCAGATCGAGATCGTCAATGCCTCGCCGGCGATGACGGGCGACGCGAATCGACCTTCGATGTGCGTGAACCGCGACGCATCGTTCGCGCAGAGCGCCGAGAGCAGCGCGCGACCGGTGAAGCCGTAGGTGCACAAGCCGTGGAGAATCGGACGGTCGAATCCGCCCATCGCGGCAAATGTCGGATCGGAGTGGAGGGGGTTGCGGTCGCCCGAGAGTCGGTAGACGTACGCCTGATCGGGGGCGGTTTGGTACGTCACGGTGTGGTCGGCCTTGCGCGAGGGCGGCACGTTCTTGTCGCCGCCGGGTCCGCGGTCACCACCCCAACCGCCCTCACCCCGGATGAAGGCCGACGAAGCGAGGGAAAAGAGCGGCGACCCGTCGTTCGCGTCGACGGCGGTCTGTTCGGATGCAACGACCGCACCCTTGCCCTTGTCGTAGATCCCCGTGATGCGCGTGACGATGCGCGCGGAGCCTTCGACGGGGACCGCCTTGTGAAGCGTGACCGCTTGCTGGCCGTGCACGAGCATTGCGGGGTTGAACGTGCCGATGTTGCGCATCGGCGACCCCGGGTCACGCGTCAGGATGACGGGAAACGTCGGGTACACCTGCTGAGGAATGATGTTGCCCGCCGCGTCGCGGCTGTTCTCGGTGCTGAACGGCAGGTCGGCTGCTCCGGCGCCGATTCCCACGGCATAGAGCAGGCAGTCCTTGCTGTCCCATGTGACGACGAATGGTTCGCCTTGCGAACCCACTGCATCCGGATTGATCGGCATGTTGTGTCCCCTTGTTGCTTCGTTCTGTGTTGTCGTGTTCGTGTCAGCGCGGCGATTGCGGCCAGGTGCCGTCTTCGCCGTTCATTCCGGCGTTGGCCCGCGCCGAGGCGAGCAGTTCGGCCACCGCCGGGCCCAACTTCGTCGGGTCGGCGATCGGATCGCGCCGTGGTCCGCGGTGCCACCCTTCGGCGATCGCCAAGGTTTGACCGCTGGCTTCGAAGACACGGCCCGTGACGTTTTTCGACTCCGCCGATGCAAGCCATGTCACGATCGGTGCGATCCATTTCGGCGAACGCATCTCGCGCTCTTCGTCGGTTTCGGGCGCGGGTCCGAGACCTTCGGTCATGCGTGTCAGTGCAACGGGGGCGACCGCGTTGACGGTGACGTCGTAGCGTGCCAGTTCGAGTGCCGCGATGATCGTGAACGCGGCAATGCCCGCCTTTGCTGCGCCGTAGTTCGTCTGGCCGGGATTTCCGTAGATGCCCGACACGGACGTCGTGTTGATGATTCGCCCGTCGACCGGCTGTCCGGCCTTGTGACGGTCACGCCAGTATTCGGCCGCGAAGTGCGCGGGCGCGAAGGTTCCCTTCAGATGCACCTGGATGACCGCGTCCCACTCGGCCTCGGTCATGTTGACGAGCGTGCGGTCGCGGAGGATGCCGGCGTTGTTCACGAGACCGTGAAGGTCGCCGAACACTTCGACCGCGGTTTGCACGAGCCGCTTTGCGCCGTCCCACGACGAGATGTCGTCGCCGTTGGCCACGGCGCGACCACCCATCGCCTCGATTTCGTTGACCACTTGCTGCGCGGGTGATGCGTCGCCGCCGGTGCCGTCGACATTGCCGCCGAGGTCGTTCACCACGACGAACGCGCCGCGCCGCGCGAGGCTGAGCGAATGTTCACGGCCGATTCCGCGGCCCGCTCCGGTGACAATGACCACACGACCTTCACACAACTTCGACATCGAATCCCCCGAAACAGTTTGTTTTGCCTTCTGATCTGCTCGGTCGATCATACGACCCGACGCAGCGGGCCATAACCTCGAGCCGTGCCAGATCGAACCTTGTCAGATCGAACCGGCGACTCCCCTGTCGATGTTCTCGTCATCGGCGCCGGCCCCGCCGGCACCGCGGCCGCGACGGTGCTCGCACGTGCGGGACATTCCGTCGTCGTCGCAGACAAGGCGGAGTTCCCACGCGACAAGTGCTGCGGTGACGGCCTCACCACCCTTGCATTGAGGATGCTCGAGAAGATCGACTTCGACCCCGGTGTGGTTGCTTCGTGGCAAACCGTCGACTCGGCGTGGCTGCGCTCGCCCTCGGGACGTGAAGTCGAGCTGCCACTGCCCGCCGGTCGCGGTCAGTACGCCGCCGTCGCCGCGCGTCTGCAGCTCGACAACGAACTCGTCAAACATGCGCGTGCCGCGGGCGCCGAAGTTCGCGAGGGTCTCGAGTTCTCCCACCTCACCCTCAACTACACGAGCGGCAAACGTTCGGCGACGGCACACTTCGCCAACGGCGACACGATCACTGCAGGCCACGTCATAGCCGCAGACGGAATGTGGTCCCCCGTGCGCAAGGCGATGGGGCTCGGCGATTCGGGTTATCTCGGCGAGTGGCATGCCTTTCGCCAGTACGCCGACAACGTGACCGGACCCGCAGCGCACCGCCTCTACGTGTGGTTCGAACCCGATCTGCTGCCCGGCTATGCGTGGTCGTTTCCGCTTGCAGACGGTCGGGTGAACATCGGCTTCGGCATTCTGCGCGACGGCAAGCGGCGCGTTCAGGACATGAAGAAGGAGTGGGCCGATTTGTTGGCGCGACGACACATCGTCGATGCGCTCGGCCCCGGCTTCAAACTCGTCGACCGCCACACGGCGTGGCCGATTCCCGCGGGCATCACCGATGCGGTGCTGTCGAGCGGCAACGTCTTATTCGTCGGCGACGCGGCACGGGCAACCGATGCATTGACCGGAGAGGGCATCGGCCAAGCGCTCGAGACGGGCATCCTCGCCGCCGAAGCAATCATCGGGGGTGGTCCGGTGGCCGAGAACTACGAGTCCGCGGTCCACCACCATCTGTTCGCCGACCACCGCATGAGCGTCGCGCTAGGGAAACTCTTGCGGTCGCCGTTCATCACGCGAGGCGCGATTCGTGCCGCCGCGACGAACAGTTGGACACGCACCAACTTCGCCCGTTGGATGTTCGAGGACGAACCGCGTGCGGCACTCTTCACGCCTCGCCGTTGGCATCGCAGGTTCCTGGATCGGGACGGCGCCTACTGATGTAGGTTGGCGCCATGCGCACGCGAATCACGGAACTCTTTGACATCGAACACCCGGTCATGCTCGCCGGCATGGGTGGCGTCTCGTACAGCGACCTCGTCGGCGCGGTGTCCGAGGCCGGCGGTATCGGCACTTTTGGCGCTTCGACGATGAAGACCGACGAACTCGTCGACGAAATGGCCCGGGTCAAGACGATCACTGCGAAGCCGTTCGGAGTCGACCTGTTGGCCGCTCTTCCCACCCAGATCGAAGAAGGCGTGAGAGCGGTCGTCGAAGGTGGCGCCCGCATCTTCGTGGCGGGTCTCGGTGTGCCGCGCGATGCGATCGACTACCTCCACAAGCACAACGTTCTCGTCGGCTCGATGTGCGGCAAGGTGCGTCATGCCGAGGCAGCCGTGGCGAGTGGCTGTGACTTCGTCGTCGCCCAGGGCACGGAAGGCGGCGGCCATACCGGCACCGTTGCAACGATGGCCCTGGTTCCCCAGGTCGTCGATGCAGTCGGCGCGAAGGTTCCCGTCGTCGCCGCAGGCGGCCTGTTCGACGGCCGTGGACTCGCCGCATCTCTCGCTCTCGGCGCGGATGCGGTCTGGGTCGGGACGCGTTTCATTGCCACACCCGAGGCGCGTGCGGTGCGCGGATACAAAGAGACGCTCATCGCCACGCCCGAAGACGGCACCGTCGTCTCGCGCGGATTCACGGGCAAGACGTGCCGCGTCGTGCGCAACGACTGGACGAACCACTACGAGCAACACCCCGAAGAGCTCCGCAAGTTTCCCGACCAGGCGATTCATTCGATGAAAGAGGGAGCCAACCACCTCGGCGCTCCGAGTGACACGGTCGTTGACACGAACCGGGAGTTCATGCCCTGCGGACAGGGCGTCGGCGCCATCACGTCACTTGTGCCCGCCGCGCAGATCGTTCGCGACATCGTCGCCGAGGCCGAACGGGTGCTGCGCGGGTCGCAGAAGTTCCTCTAGTGCTGAAACTGCTGCGGGAAAACCGCGACATTCGCCTGTTGTTCTTCGCCCAAGTGGTGTCGTACCTCGGGGACTGGTTCACCTTCGTCGCTCTCGCGGGCCTCGTCGACGACGCCACCGATTCGAAGTTCCTGGTTTCGCTCGTCTACGTCGCCTTTTCGTTGCCGTCGTTCCTCGCGTCACCGATCGCCGGCCCGGCCGCGGACCGGTACGACAGGCGCACACTTCTCGTTGCCGTGTCCGCGGCACAGGCAGTGTGTGCCCTCGGCTTGCTCGGGTCTTCGGACGGCCGCATCTGGATCGCACTCGTCTGCCAGGCGCTGATCGCCGCACTTGCCTCGTTCGTCGGCCCTGCAAGCAACGCCGCGATTCCGAACCTCGCACGCAATGCCGAAGAGCTGAGCAAGGCGAACTCACTGCTCGGCGCGACATGGGGCGTGATGCTCGCGGTCGGCGCGGGCCTCGGCGGCGTCTTCGCGCAAACTTTCGGCCGCGAGGCCGCTTTCGTTGCCGACGCTGTGAGCTTCGTGATCGCGGGCGTGCTGTTCTCGGCGATCCGCACCCCGATGCAAGAGGAACGGGCACAGCGTGCCGGTGGACGGCGGGTACGTCCACTCGCCGACATGCGCGAGGCCGTTCAGCTCGCGCGTCGCGACAGCGTCATCCTCGCCCTCGTCGCTTCGAAGACGACGTTCGCAATCGGCGCCGGCATCGTCAGCCAGCTCGCCGTTCTCGCGTCCGACGCGTTCAAGGCGGGTGACTCGGGACGTGGCCTTCTCATCGGTGCGCGTGGCATCGGATCGGGTCTCGGGCCGCTGGTCGCGGCGCGCCTCGTGAAGGGCAATCTCGAGCGCTTGCTGCTCACCTGCGGCATCGCAGGTTTGTTGTTCTCAGGCTTCTATTTGGGTGCCTCGATCAGCCCCCACATCGCCGTTGCCGCCGTGCTCGTGGCACTCGCCCACTTCGGCGGTGGTGCCCAATGGGTGCTCAGTTCGTACGGCTTGCAGATGCGCGCCCCCGACGAAGTTCGCGGACGCGTTCTTGCGGGTGACTTTGCGATCGTCACGCTGACGCTGTCGATCACGAGCGCGCTCTCCGGCGTCGTCTCCGATGCAATCGGCGTGCGCGCCACGATCGCGGTCTTTGCCGTCCTGGCGGCCATTGCCGGCACGATCTATTTGGTCGTCACGACACCGATCAGGCAGCGTCTGCGCAGCGAACAGCAGCATCAATGAGCGCCTGCGCGCGGCCGTCACCGGCGAGATTCGCCGCAAGCGCATTCATCGCGTAGCCGAACGCCAGTTCACGCTCGGGTTGCAGGAAAGCAACGGATCCACCGAACCCGGGATGGCCGAAGCTTCCCGGCCCGGCGTACTGCGTGAAGATGCTGTGCATCATGTAACCCATCGAGAAAACGGTCGGCATGATGAGGCACTTGTCGCCCTCGTTCACGGGTGTTTGGTTGGCGGTCGCGGCGGCCAACGCCGCGTTCGACAACAACTGCACACCATTGACGGGGGTCTGCAGTGCGGCGTACATCGTGGCCAGAGACCTGGCGTTCGTCGCCGCACCCGCGGCGGGTATCTGTGCCCGCAGAACCTCGGGCCGGTTGAAGAGACCTTCACCGGTCCACATTCCCGACAGCGACAGCGCCTGGCCGCCGGGAGTGTCCGGGCCGAGCATTCGTTCGATCAATTCACGCGCTGCCTTCGCCTCGGCACTCTCAGCCCCGCCGGCCGACTTCGACTTCTCTTGCATCAGCGGAGCCACACGATGGTGCAGACGGTCGGGTAGGCCGATGTGCAGGTCGACGCCGAGCGGCGCCGCGATCTCTTCGTTCACGAAGCGCCCGATGTCGCGGCCGTCCACGCGACGAACGAGTTCACCGACGAGCCACCCGTAGGTCAGGGCGTGGTAGCCGTGGGCCGTTCCGGGCTCCCAGCGTGGCTTTGTATCGGCAAGCGCACGCGCAATGCGCACGTCGTCGAGAATCTCCTCGAGGCCGAGGGTTTCGTCGATCGTGTAGACACCCGCACGATGCGACACCATCTGCGCAACGGTCACGCCCTCCTTGCCATGCGCACCGAACTCGGGCCAGTAGTGCGACACGGGCCTGTGGTAGTCGACGAGACCACGGTCGACACACATCGCGAGCGCCGTCGCCGCGATGCCTTTCGTCGTGCTGAAGACCACCTGCAGGTTGTCGGCCGTGTAGGGAACGGTGCGTTCCTGGTCGACCCAACCTGCCACCAGGTCGACCACGGGCCGCCCACGATGAAAGACCGCCACGCTGCAGCCGATTTCACCGGTCGATGCGAAGTTCGATTCGATTGCCGCACGCACGCCCTCCCAGCCCGGTTCACACGAACCGGACACCGGGACCGCGTGCGTCATCGCCTTCTCCGTCAGAGACTGTCGACGATGTCGCGCAGAGTTTCGATCTGGTTCACGGCATCGGGGCCGACGGGGTTCACGCTCAACACGGTGACTCCCGCTTCCTTGAACGCCGCGACGCGCTCGGCGATGAAACCCTTCGGGCCGACGAGGTTCGTCAACTCGAGCATCTCGGTCGGCACGTTTGCCGCGGCTTCTTCCTTCTTGCCGTCGAGATAGAGATCCTGGATGATCTTCGCCTCGTCCTCGTAGCCGTACGCACGACAGATGTCGTTGTAGAAGTTCTTGCCGCGCGCACCCATTCCGCCGATGTACAGCGCGCTGTTCGGACGCACCATGTCGAGGATCTTCGACTTCTTGTCGCCGACGTTGTCGTCGCCGATCGCGAGGATGCCACCGGCACCGATGTCGAGGGTGCCGAGTTCGGGGCTGCGCTTCGCGAGACCCGCTTTCAACTGCTCGCCCCACACGCGGTCGAATTTCTCGGGAACGAACATGATCGGCAGCCAACCGTCGGCGAGCTCGGCCGTCGCCTCGACGCTGAGACCCTTGAGGCTTGCCCACCACACGGGGATGTCGGCGCGCTTCGGGTGATTGATCAGCTTCAGCGGCTTGCCGAGACCCGTGCCGACACCTGCGGGCAACGGCGCCTGCACCGTCTGGCCCTGATAGTTCAGCGGCTCGCGCTTCCACACCGTGCGGCACACCTCGATGTACTCCTTGATGCGCTGCATCGGCTTCTCGTAGGGAATGCCGTGAAAGCCTTCGACGACCTGCGGGCCCGATGCACCGAGTCCGAGGATGAAACGACCGTCGCTCACGTAGTCGCACCCGGCGGCGGTCATCGCCATCAGGGCGGCCGAACGCGAGTACACGTTGACGATGCCGGTGCCGATTTCGACGCGGTTCGTGATTGCTGCGAGGTAACCCACCTGCGAGATCGCATCGAAACTGTAGGCCTCGGCGATCCAGACCTGGTCAAGGCCGGCCTTTTCCAACTCGACCACGCGCTGTGCGGCTTCCTTGAAACCACCGGCGTAGTTGATCATCATCGACAACTTCATGTTTCCCCCAGAAAGATCAGGCTGACGCGCCAACCCTACGGTGACTCGGAGCGGAGTGCCCAATTGAGGTTTCCCGAACGGAAACCCGCCAGATCGAGCGTCACGTAGCGGTAGCCCACCGCCTCGAGAGCGGCGACCACCTGTTCGTGATGCGCGGCAATGGCGGGGAAGACAGCCGGGTCGACTTCGATGCGCACGGTGTCGCCGGCATGACGCACGCGGAGGTTTCCCGACGTGATGCCCGCGCCGGAGAGCACGTCACGCAATGCGGCCTCGGCGCGGTCGATGCGGCCCAACAAGCCCACGGTCACCGGCGTTCCGTAGGGCACGCGACTCGCGAGACAGGCAGCTGCCGGTTTGTCCCACGTGCGCAAACCCATCGCGCGCGACAATTCACGAACGTCGGCTTTCGAGAGTCCGGCTTCGACCATCGGGAATTTCGCACCCTTTGCCTCGGCCGCGCGCTGGCCGGGTCGGTGATCGCCGAGGTCGTCGACGTTCACGCCGAGCACGATCGTGGCACCACGCTCGGCGGCAATCGGCACGAGAACGTCCATCAATTCGTCCTTGCAGTGAAAGCACCTGTCGCCCTCGTTTGCGATGTACGCGGGCCGAGACGTTTCGTCGGTGCTCACCGCACGCCAATTGAGGTCCCACTCGCGCGCGAGCGCGCCACAGTCGCGCTCTTCCGACGCGGCGAGCGACGCCGACACGGCGGTCACGCACAGAACGTTGTCCCGGCCGAGCAGTCGTGTCGCGCGCGCGGCCAGAAATGCCGAATCCGCCCCGCCGCTGAACGCAACCACGACGCGACCGAGACGCGTCAGGATTTCGTCGAGCGCGACACCCCCGTTGGATCCGTTCATTGTGCTTCCATCGTGCCATTCATCCCGTGCCGTGCGAAACTCATCGGGTGATTGCACCGCGCAGTGAAATGGTCTCCGTGCGTGGGGACCTCGACCTGCACTGCGTCTTTTGGGGCGGACACACCCCGACGGAGGCAACACCGTTCGTGCTCGTCCACGGTCTCGCCTCGAACGCCCGCCTGTGGGATGGCGTCGCTCGACATCTTGCAGAGTTGGGACACGCGGTCGTCGCCATCGATCAGCGCGGTCATGGCCGCAGCACCAAACCCGACAGCGGGTTCGACATGGCGACGGTCGCACACGACCTTGAACTGCTCATCGCTGCGCTCGGCTTCGAACGCCCGGTCGTCGCCGGTCAGTCATGGGGCGCCAACGTCGTCGTCGAGCTTGCGCACCGTTCACCGGCGTCGGTGCGTGGGGTCGTGGCCGTCGATGGCGGCACCATCCACCTGCGTCGCCACTTTCCCGACTGGAACGACTGCGCAGCACAGCTCGCGCCGCCCAACCTTCTCGGCATGGCCGCAAGCAGGCTCGAGTCTGCGATGCGCTCGGCTCACCCCGACTGGCCGGAGGAAGGCATCGCGGGGTCGCTCGCCAACATGGAGGTCCTCGCCGACGGAACCATCCGACCTTGGCTGTCGCGCGAGAGGCACATGAAGATCCTCCGAGGTCTGTGGGAACACGAGCCCGAGTCGCTGTTTCCCGACATCGAAGTCCCGGTACTCTTCATGCCCGCAGTCGCCGACGACGATCGCCATACGCGTGGCTGGGCCGCCGACAAGCGCGAAGCGGTGGAACGCGCGGTGCGATTGCTGCGGCGCGGGGGCGTGTCCTGGTACCACGGCGCCGACCACGACCTGCATGCGCAACACCCGCTGCGCGTGGCGCAAGAATTGCACGCGGAAACGCAAGGCGGTCTGTTTTCATGACATCACTTCCACGGATACTGACGATCATGGGTTCGGGCGAGACCGCCCCGACGATGGTGAAGGTGCACCGCGAACTCGTCGGCCGTCTCGGGTCGACCTCCGCGGTGCTTCTCGACACGCCCTACGGATTCCAGGAGAACGCTCCTGAGCTTGCCTCGCGTGCCGTCGAGTACTTCAAGACGAGCGTGAACGTGACGATTACCCCGGCGGGACTCGGCCGCATCGACGGTGCCGATCCCGTGACGCTCCAGCACGGTCTCAACTCGTTGGCCGACGCGAACTACGTGTTCGCCGGTCCGGGCTCCCCCACCTATGCACTGCGCCAGTGGAAAGACACGACGATCCCCGACCTCCTGCACACGAAGATTCGTACCGGTGGTGTCGTCACGTTCGCGTCGGCGGCCGCGCTCACACTCGGTTCACGCACGGTCCCGGTCTACGAGATCTACAAGTGCGGCGAAGAGCCGTATTGGCTCGATGGCCTGAACCTGCTCGGGGACCTCGGCATTCCCGCGGTTGTGATCCCCCACTACAACAACGCCGAAGGCGGTCATCACGACACGCGCTTTTGCTACCTCGGCGAGCGTCGACTCGTCGCCCTCGAAGCAGAACTCGACACGCCCGAGTACGTCCTCGGCGTCGACGAACACACGGGCCTCGTCATCGATTTCGATGCGGCGGCTGCCCGCGTCGTCGGCAACGGGGTCGTCACCCTCCGCGTCGATGGTGCATCACGCACGTTCGCCTCCGGAGAGACGATTCCGCTCGCACTTCTCCAGGATCCGCGCGACGGTGCAAGTGCTGTCACACCACCCCCGGCGGCCACCGCTGCGGCACCGACAACCACGAACGCGGAAGGCGGCGCACCCGATTCGCTGCGTGGCGCCGCCGAGGCACGCAAGGCGAAATTCGACGCGGCACTCGCTGCGCACGATTCGTCGGCCGCGACGCGCGCGGTCCTCGACCTCGAAGCCGACATCCGCCAGTGGTCCGCCGACACGGTGACCGGAACCGACGGCGACTTCGCCCGCGACACGTTCCGCGGAATGATCCTGAAACTGGGTGAGGCCGCTTCTTCGGGGCTCGCCGACCCGCGCGCCACGGTGGCGCCCTACGTCGAGGCGATTCTCGAGATCCGCAAGGTCGTGCGGGCCGAGAAGCGCTACGACCTGTCCGACATCATCCGCGATGCATTGGCCGGGGCAAAGGTCGAAGTGCGCGACACGCCCGCCGGGGTCGAGTGGGTGCTACAGGTGCCCTAGTGCGGCGATGCGGCGCTTGCCGCGCAGACCCGAGGCGAAATACACGCCGCTGAAGGCGGTGGCGCACACGATGATGATCATTGCGGCCGCCGATGTGTTGGTGTGGTACGCGAGATTCATGCCGAGAAACGCCCCGCTCGCGCCGATCACGGGTGACAACCACAACATGCGTGAGAAGCGATTCGTGAGCATTCGAGCGGTCGCGGCGGGAATGACGAGCAGTGCGGAAATGAGTAACGTCCCGATGACCCGCATCGTGACGAGGATCGTGAGGGACAGCATCACCATGAGCGCCGCCTCCATCACCGACACACGGACTCCCGACACCGAAGCGACCTCGGGGTCGAAAGTGGAGAAGAGAAAGCGTCGGTAGCCGACGATGATGACCGCAGCCGCGAGCAGACCGACGACCACCACGGCGACGATGTCACCGTTCTTCACGCCGAGAACGCTGCCGAACAGCACCGCCTCGATGCTGCGCTTGGCCTGGCCGTAGCGATTCAGGAGGGCGAGACCGACGGCGAACGACGCAGTGGTGACGACACCAATTGCCGCGTCGGCACCGAGAATTCGCCGGCGCGCGATACGACCGATGAGTACGCCCGAAACGATTCCCCACAGACCGGCACCGATGAAATAGTTGAAATTCATCACCGCGGATGCAGCGGCACCACCGAACACCGCGTGCGACAGACCGTGGCCGATGTACGACATGCCACGCAGGACGACGAACACACCGAGCAGTCCGCACAGCGCACCCGCTGCCACGGCAACGACCGTGCCGTTGCGGAAGAACTCGAAGCCGTAGGGCTCGAACAGATCGGCGGCGAGCGCCGGCGTCACACTCACACCGCCCGCGGACGGAACGGCTTGATGACCGCTCCTTCGGCGTGGTCGAGGACGACCGGCATTCCACCGTGCTCGAGCACGTGCATCGGTGCGCCGTAGAGGCGCTCGAGTACGTCGGGCACGAGAACCTCTCGGGGACTGCCATCGGCGATGATCTCGCGGTTCAGACACACGAGACGCGGCAGGTGGGCGGCAAGACCGTTCAGGTCGTGGGTGGTGAGAAGAACGGAGATGCCCTCTTGGTGGAGGTCGGCAAGAAGGTGCAGCACCTCGTGGCGCGTGCGCACGTCGACACCCGACGTCGGCTCGTCGAGCACGAGGATGTCGGGGTTGTGGAACAAGGCTCGCGCAACGAAGACGCGCTGTTGCTGGCCGCCCGACAGTTCCCGAATGTGCCGGTCACCGAGGCCACCGAGGCCGAGACGTTCGAGCATCTCATTCGCGTCGCGACGCTCGGCAAGCGTGATGCGCGGAAGGACGCGCCGCTGAGGACGGGTCATCACCATCACCTCGAGCACCGTCACGGGAAAGTTCCAGTCGACGGATTCGACCTGCGGCACGTAGCCAAGGCGCACACCCTTCACGGTGCCGACCTCTCCGTGCACGGGCTGCACCATGCCGAGAATCGCCCGGAGAAGCGTCGTCTTGCCCGAACCGGACGGACCGACGATTCCGACGAACTCGCCTCGCTCGACCGAAAAGGTGACGTCACTCACCACCACGTTGTCGCCGTAGGCGCACGAGAGGTGGTGGCACGAAACGAGAAGGTTGTCGGGTGCGGCTTTCAGGATCATTGCGGGTAGGACGCCTTGTCTGTCGTGACGTCGGAGACGTCGAGAGCCTCGAGTGCCGAGGCGTCGCCGCCGAGGGCTTCGATCATCGTCACATAATTGAACCGCATGAGCCCCATCCACGTGTGTTCCGGATCGCCGGGTTCGCCCAGCAGGTCGTCGTCGCGCAGGACGTCGATGTAGATGACGCCGGCTTCCTTGCCGATCTGCTCGAGCACGGGCGACGGAAAGACTTCGCTTCCGAAGACGGCCTTCACACCCTCTTCCTTGACCTGGGTGATCAGGTCTGCGATTTCCTTCGGTGTCGGCTCTTCGAACGACGACGGCTGAATTGCACCGACGACGGTCCAGTCGTACTCCTTGGCGAAGTAGGCGTAGGCGTCGTGGTACGTGACGAGCTTGCGCGCCTCGGCGGGCAGGGTTTCGGTCGCGGAGCGCACGGCAACGTCGAGCTCGTCGACCTTGGCCGAGAACTTCTCGAGGTTCGTTGCGTACGAGTCGGCATTCGCCGGGTCGCGCCGCGACAACGTGTCGGCAACCACCCGCGCGTAGTCCTTCACCATCGGCGGGTTCGTCCACAGGTGCGGATTCGGCTTGCCGCCCTCTTTCGGAAACGAGAAGTCGAAGATCCATTCACCTTCGGGAAGAACCTCGGTGCCGAGTTCACAGATCGTCGCGCCTTCCTTCAGGTTGGCAAGCGCGAGGTCCTTCGTGGGCTCTTCGAGCACCAGGCCGTTGATGAAGATGACGTCGGCTTCTTCCAACGTCTCGGCCGCACTCGGAGGCGGTTCGAAAGTGTGGGAGTTGGTTCCCTCGGGCACGAGACCTTCGATCACCGCATCGGAGTCGCCGGCGATGTTGGCGACGATGTTCGTGATCGGCGCGACGGTCGACGCGATGCGAATCGGTCGACCCTCGACGACTGCTCCACCCGAGCAGGTCACCGAGTCGGATGACTCACCCGTTGTGGAGGCCGAGTCGTCACCCCCGCAGGCGCCCAGCAGAGCAGAAACAAGCAGAAATCCGACCAAAATGGTCCGCTTTTGGGCCAACCTCACGTTTTAGTTCTAATTCCAAAACGTTGAGTTTCCGCCCTCGGACGAAAGATTTCTCTGCAATCGGGTTCAGTTGACGTTGCGCGAGCGGCCCGCCCAGTACGGGGCGCGAAGGTCCTTTTTCAGCACCTTGCCGCTGGGATTGCGCGGAAGCGCATCGACCCAGTCGACGCTCGCCGGACACTTGAACTTTGCGAGCCGTTCACGGCTGAAGTCGATGATCTCCTGCTCCGTGACCTCGACGCCGGGCTTGCGC
Organism: Ilumatobacteraceae bacterium; assembly: GCA_040401695.1. Taxonomy (GTDB): domain Bacteria; phylum Actinomycetota; class Acidimicrobiia; order Acidimicrobiales; family Ilumatobacteraceae; genus F1-20-MAGs119. Next base: position 13,097 of record JBBANY010000019.1, on the reverse strand, counting down.
ACCACGATCGCTTTCGCTGTTTCTCCCCACTTCTCGTGGGGGACACCGATGACTGCCACGTCGGCGATCGCCGGATGCGCCATCAACACGTTCTCGACCTCGGCCGGGTACACGTTCTCACCACCGGACACGATCATGTCCTTCACGCGATCGTGGATGTAGAGGTAGCCGTCGACGTCGAGATAGCCCGCGTCACCGCTGCGGAACCAACCACCGGCGACGATCGACTCGGCCGTCGCCTCGGGCATCTTCCAATAGCCCTTCATGATCTGCGGACCGCTCAACCAAATCTCGCCGACTTCACCGGTCGGAACGTCCTTGCCCGTCGATGCGTCGACCACGCGCACGCCGACACCCGGGCCGGGCTTGCCGCACGAACGCAAGCGGTGCTTGTTCGGGCCGTCGGGATCGTGATCCTCCGGTGCGAGGTTCACGACGGCTCCGGTGGTTTCGGTGAGTCCGTAGGCCTGCCAGAACTTGCACTTGAAGGTTTTCACCGATCGCGCGAGAACATCCTCGGAAATTGGTGAAGCGCCGTAGACGAACACCTTGAGACTCGCGAAGTCACCCTTGTCGACGTCGGGCACCATCAACATGAACTGCAGAACCGCCGGCACGAGGAACGCATGGGTCACCTTCTGCTGCGGAATCAGTTTCACGACGGCCACCGGATCGAGATCACGGACGATCACCGACTTGCAGCCGCAATACATGCCCGCGACGGCCCAGCCGCCACCACCGATGTGGAAGAGCGGCATGGCGATCATGTTCACCGAATCTGCGTCGAGTTCCCACATCTCCTTAGCGAGCGGCATGAGCGCGAAGAAGTTGTTGTTCGTCAACATGACACCCTTCGGGCGACCCGTTGTGCCACTCGAGTACAGCTGGAACGCGACGTCTTCCGCCCCACCCTTTGCACCCGGGTCGGTGTCGCTGCCACCGGCGAGAAAGTCCTCGTAGGCGACGGTGCGCAACTTGCCGACGGGCGACGCATCGCCACCGATGATGACGACGAGCGAGTCGGGATGCAGATCGCCGGCGATGGCGTCGAGCACGGATCGGAACTCGTTGTGCGCGATGAACACGCGCGACTCGGCGTCGTTCACGATGTAGGCAACTTCCGGCGGTGCGAGACGCCAGTTGACGTCGACGGACACCGCGTTCAACAGACTGCACGCGAAGAACACCTCGAAGTGTTCGACCGAGTTCTTGTCGAGGAACGAGACGCGCGACTCCGACTTCACACCGGCGGCGGACAGCGCCTGAGAAAGTTTCTTCGACCGCGTGTAGAGCTCGCCCCACGTGAGCGAACGCTCACCCTGAATGACCGCGGTCTGCCCGGCGCGCTCGGCACCGTGGACCCTGATGATGTCGCCGACTGATCCGATTGTTTGCCCCATGGGGCCCGAGATTACTTCCCCGTCAAACGGCTGACGACGGGGGCGAAAGCGTCGAGGTTTCCCTCACTCACGGTGAAGTAGCTGATCCCATACTTCTCGCGGCGATCCTCGATGATGTCGCAGATCTGGTCGACGGTTCCGATGTAGGCGTGGGGGTGGTCGACCATCGCCTCGGGGGTGATCCCGAACATCTTCGCGAAATTGGCGTTGACGCTGTCGGGGTCGGGGGTGACGACCGTGAAATAGGCGCCGATCTCGAATTCGAGGTCGGACATCTTGCGTCCCACGGATTCGGCGCCCGCCTTCACCCACGCGGCTTTCTGTGCGGTGAGTTCGGCGGTGCTGCTCTGCGCACCGTACGGGCCGATCTTGCCGCTCGAGTTGTCGAAGTTGTAGGAGACGATGTTCGCCTCGCGGCCGGCGATCGTGAGGACGCGCTTGCTGCCGCCACCGATCATGATCTGGATGCCGTTCGGATTCGCGGGTGCGGGAAGCGACTCGTAGCCGTGCAGGTGGACGTACTTGCCGTCGTAGTGCACCTCGCCGCCGGCGAAGGCAACCTTTGCCGCCTTCACGTACTCCTCCATGCGCGTCACGCGCTCACCCGCCGGGTCCATCTTGATACCCAGCGCCTCGTACTCGGCCTCCAACCAGCCTGCGCCGAGGCCGAACTCGAGACGACCACCCGAGAAGAAATCGAGTGTCGCTGCCTCTTTGATCAGCACGGCGGCGGGGCGGTAGTCGATGCAGAACACCCGGCAACCGATCTTGATGGTCGAGGTCGCTTCGGCTGCCACGGCCATCGCGGGCACGGCAGCGAGGCCCTGCACGGGGTGGTTGCATTTCTGCAGAGCGGGACCGGGTCCCAAGAGGTGATCGGCGAGATGGAACGCGGAGTAGCCGAGGTCCTCGGCCTTCTTCACCTTGTCACGCCACGCCTGCGGCGTCTCTGCGTTGTACGACTGCACTCCGAAACGGAACGGCTTCATGGGTCCCCCTGACAAACGATTGAACGCAAACTAGCGAAAACGAGTCGGCTCAGACGATGCCGGGCTCGTGGGGCAGCTGCAGAACCCGCTCGCCCACGATGTTGCGCTGCACATTGCCCGTTCCGCCGCCGACGGTGAGGGCCTGGGAGAAAAGAAATGCGCCGGTCCACACCGCATGATCGATGTCGACGTTCGACCCGAGCACGCCGTCGGCGCCCATCATGTCGACGGCGAGGGCCGCGACGTGCTGGCCGTGTTCGTCGGCAAGGATCTTGCGGATGCTCGCCTCGGGGCCGGGCTGCTCACCACGCAACCGCGCGACGAGTGTGCGCATGCGGATGAGCTCGAGAATCTGGTGCTCGATCCAGACGTCGACGACCCTGTGCCGCATCACGGGGTCGGTCACGCCGCCTTTCATCCGAATCTGATCGATGAGGTTCATCGCGGTCGGCCCGTGGCCCCACAGGATGCCGCCCGTCGACAACGACACACGCTCGTTTCCGAGGGTCACCTTGGCGAGTCGCCAACCGTCGTTGACCTCACCCACCACCGAGTCACGCGGAAGTCGCACGTCGGTGAGGAACACTTCGTTGAACGTCTCGCCTCCGGTCATCTCACGGATGGGGCGTACCTCGATGCCGGGTGCATCCATCGGACATATGAAGTAAGTGATGCCGCGGTGCTTCGGCGCGTCGGGGTCGGTCCGGGCGAGAAGAATCCCGAACTTCGAGTGCTGTGCGCCGCTCGTCCAGATTTTCTGACCGTTTACGACCCACTCGTCACCGTCGAGCACCGCGCGCGTGCGCAGACTCGCGAGGTCGCTTCCCGCCTCGGGTTCACTGAACAACTGGCACCAAATTTCCTCGCCCGAGAGGATCTTCGGCACGTAGCGACGTTTCTGTTCCTCCGAACCGGCGTGGACGATCGTCGGTCCGGCCCATCCGATGCCGATTGCATTCGAGGGGCGCGACACGCCCGCTTGTTTCAGTTCGTCATCGATGATGAGTTGGTGGATCGGATCCGCGCCGAGGCCCCACGGCACCGGAAGATGCGGTGCCACGTAACCGGCGTCGGCCAATTGCCGGCCCGACGGCCGCGGATTGTCGGCGAGCCACCGCCGCACGGCGATTCTGCGTTCGTCTTCGTCGCCGGGCAATAGGTGATTCACGCTCCCGAGAATAGTGTTGCCGCTTGTGACAACTTCGACGACGAACTCCGGGTGGAACTTTGCCGACATGTGGGAACTGCACGCGCGGCGATTCCCCGACGCACCCGCAGCGATCCATGGAGGCGAGACGCGCACCTGGCGCGACTTCGATTCGCGGGCGAACGGCATCGCCAACACCCTGCTCGCCGCCGGCGCCAAGCACCAGGACAAGGTCGCGCAGTACATGCACAACTGTCCCGAGTACATGGAGTCGATGTTCGGGCTCTTCAAGGTGAGCCTCGTCCCCGTCAACACGAACTACCGCTACACCGAGGACGAACTCACTTACTTGTGGGACAACTCCGATTCCGTCGCGGTGATCTTCCACGCGAGCTACACCGAGCGATGCGCGGCGGTCCGCCCGCGCGTCCCGAACGTGAAGACCTGGATCTGTGTCGACGACGGGACGCACCCCTGCCCCGACTGGGCGGTGTCATACGACAAGGCCGCGACATCCAACAATGCGCAGCCCTCACCCGCGTGGTCGCGCAGCGGCGACGACCTCTATTTCCTCTACACTGGTGGCACGACCGGCATGCCGAAAGGCGTCATGTGGCGACAAGACGACATGGTCGGCAGCCTTGATGCGCCGTCGAAGGTCCGCCTACCCGAGCACGTGGACATGTCAGCCCTCGAGGCACGTGTCGGCAAGCCCGGTCCGGTCAACATGCCGGCCGCACCGTTGATGCACGGCACCGGAGCAATGAACGCAATGTGGGCGCTCGCGCTCGGCGGGGCGGTCGCGACGATGACGAGTCGAACCTTCGATGCGAAGGAACTGCTCGAAGTCGTTCAGTCCGCGCGCGTCAACAGCATCGCGATCGTCGGCGATGCGTTCGCCAAGCCGATCCTGCGGGCACTCGATGAAAACCCGGGCAAGTACGACATCTCGTCGATCAAGTTCATCACCTCGAGCGGCGTCATGTGGTCGGCGGAAACCAAGGCGGGGCTGCTTCGACATCACCCGAAGATGTTGCTCATCGACAGCCTGGGTTCCTCCGAGGCAATCGGCATGGCTTCCTCGACGACGAGCGCCGACGGCTCCAGCAGCACCGCGACCTTCAAGCTGGGGCCGAACACCCGCGTCATCAACGAAGACGGCCGCGATGTCGTGCCGGGCAGCGGCGAACGCGGACGAATCGCGATGCGCGGCCGCACGCCGATCGGGTACTACAAGGACGAAGCGAAGTCGGCATCGACGTTCGTCGTCATCGACGGTCTGCGCTACTCGATTCCCGGTGACTTCGCCGAGGTCGACGCCGACGGCACCGTGAAGCTGCTCGGCCGTGGCAGCCAGTGCATCAACACCGGCGGCGAGAAGGTGTACCCGGAGGAAGTCGAAGAGGTTCTGAAGACCCATCCGAGTGTGCTCGACGCCGCATGCGTCGGCGTCCCCGACGAGCGTTTTGGCGAGGCGATCACCGCCCTCGTCGAACCCCGCCCCGGCCAGGCCATCGATTCGGGTGCACTCGTCGCCCACGTGCGTTCGACTCTGGCCGCTTACAAATCGCCGAAGAACGTGATCGCGGTGGCCTCGATCGGCCGGGCTCCGAACGGCAAGCTCGACTACAAGCGTCTGAAGCAGGAAGCTCTCGACGCACTTGGCTTGCCCAAGTGACCCACAAGTAGAGTTCTCCCGCGCCGCCAAGCGGTGTGAACGGATCCGCGCCGCCGGGCGGCGCGAACAGAAAGGCTCCCCCATGGCAGATCTCGGTTACGACGGCAAGGTAGCGATCATCACCGGAGCAGGCGGCGGTCTCGGTCGCCAGCACGCCCTCCTCCTCGCCAAGCGCGGCGCGCTCGTCGTCGTGAACGACCTCGGTGGCAACATCGACGGCACGGGCGGCGATGCATCCGCCGCACAGAAGGTCGTCGACGAAATCAAGGCGGCCGGCGGCGAGGCAGTCGCCGACCACAACTCGGTCGCGACACCCGAGGGTGGCGCAGCGATCGTGAAGACGGCGGTCGACACGTTCGGTCGCGTCGACATCGTCATCAACAACGCCGGCATCCTCCGTGACAAGTCCTTCCACAACATGTCGCCCGACCTCATGAACCCGGTGTTCGACGTCCACCTGAAGGGCGCCTTCCACGTGACACAGCCGGCATGGGTGTTGATGCGCGAACAGGGTTACGGCCGCATCATCTCCACCTCGTCGGCCGCGGGCATCTTCGGCAACTTCGGCCAGACGAACTACGGCGCTGCAAAGCTCGGCCTCGTCGGATTCACGCGAGTGCTCGCCGTCGAAGGTGCGAAATACAACATCAAGGCGAATGCAATCGCCCCGCTCGCGCTCACGCGCATGACGGAAGACCTGATGGGCGCACTCGCCGACAAGCTCGACCCGGCTCAGGTGTCACCGATCGTTGCGTGGCTGGCCCACGAAGACTGCCCCGTCACGGGCCAGGTGTACAGCGTCGGCGGCGGTCGCGTGGCGAACGTCTTCTTCGGCGAGACCCAGGGTTACACCAAGCCCGGTCACAGCCTCGAAGACGTGCGCGACAACTGGGAAGCCATCATGAGCCAGAAGGACTACTTCGTTCCGCAGAACCTTGCCGAAGAAACGGCTGCGTTCTTCAACAAGTTGAAGTGACCCGATGACGGAGACCGTCGAAGCGTTCCGCTCCCGCGCCGAGGCGTGGCTGAACGACAACGCCTCGACGGCACCTCGCGACTACGGCGCAATCTGTCCTCCGGATCTCATCGACAAGGGCCGCGCCTGGCAGATCCGCCTGAACGAGGCGGGCTTCACCGGCATCCACTGGCCCGTCGAACACGGCGGCCAAGGACTCACGTCCGCCCACACTGCCGCGTGGATCGAACTCTGCGCACGACACGGCGTACCGCCGGTTCTCAACATGGTGGGCCTCGTCCTCGCGGGTGGGTCGATTCTCCGCTTCGGCACCCCGGAACAACAGGCACTGCACCTGAGTTCGACGCTCGCGGCCGACCACGTGTGGTGCCAACTGTTCAGTGAGCCGGGTGCGGGTAGCGACCTCGGCGGTCTGGCGACGAAGGCCGTGCGCGACGGTGAGCGCTTCATCGTGAACGGCCAGAAGGTGTGGTGCAGCGGCGGCCGCTACAGCAACTGGGGCATCCTGATGGCGCGCACGAACATCGATGCGCCCAAGCACGAGGGCATCTCGTTCTTCCTCTGCCCGATGGACACGCCCGGTATCGAAATTCGCCCCCTGCGTCAGATGACCGGCGAAGCCGAGTTCGACGAGGTCTTCTTCACCGACGTCGAACTGTCCGCTGACTGCCTGCTCGGGCCACTGCACGGTGGGTGGGGCGTCGGCATGGCGGTGCTCACGAGCGAGCGCGGACACATCGGTGCGAGCGTGATCGGCCTCGAGCGTCGCCTCGAGTCGATGGCCCAACTCGGCACCAGTCGTGAGCTCGACGCGATGTCCCGCGACCGACTTGCGCAATTGCTCTCACGCGGCCATGCGTTCAAGGCAATGGGGCAACGTCAGGGCCCCGAGGCATCGACAGCGGCATCACTCATGAAACTCGGCATCACCGAGATGATGTTCGACACCGCAATGTTGAAAGGCGACATTGCCGGCGCGATGTCGATTCTCGAGGGTGGCGACGCAACGGGCATGCTCGCCGCACCGGGCGGTCGCATCGCCGGCGGAACCAGCCAGGTGCAGCGCAACATCATCGGTGAACGCCTCCTCGGCCTGCCGCGCGAACCGAAATACAACGAGCCGAAGGGCGCGTCGTCGTGAACACCGTGCGGGTCGAGTCCTCCGACGGCATCTCGCTCGCACTCCACCATCTCTCCGATTGCGAACCCGGTTCGCTTCCCGTCCTTCTGCTCTCGCACGCCACGGGCTTCCATGGACGCTGTTGGATACCGGTCGCACGGCGCCTCGAGGGTCGCTTCGATGTTTGGGCCCACGACCACCGCGGATACGGCGACTCTGCGGTGCCCGACGACTGGAACGTACGGTGGACTGCCTTCGGCGACGACGCGCTCGCCGCGGCGCGCCACGTCGCAACCGAGGTGAATCACGGCCCCATCGTCGCTGCCGGCCACTCGATGGGTGGCGCGACGCTCGTGATGGCGGCACTGCGTGAGCCCGCGCTGTTCCGCGCAATCGTCGCCTTCGAGCCGATCATTTTCCCTCAGTCGGGATTCCGACCCGACGACCTGCCCCCGAATCCACTGGCCGCACTCACACGCCGTCGTCGCGCGACATTCGCCTCGATCGACGAGGCACGGGCGAACTTTGCCTCGAAACCGCCGATGTCTGCGTTCCGCAGTGACGCACTCGACGCGTACGTCGTCCATGGTTTCCGTCCCACCGTCGACGGGGTCACACTCAAATGCAACCCGGAACACGAGGCGCGTACATACGAAACCGGTGGCGGTCACGAAACGTGGAACTTGCTCCCGTCGCTGGCGGTGCCACTGTGGGTCGTCGGCAGCCCCGAACAGCAGTACCAACCCTCGGCCATCGCACCGCGTGTCGCCGAGCAGGTTCCCGGTGCGCATTACGAGGCGTGGAACGAAGTGTCACACTTCGGACCGATGGAAGATCCCGACCGTTTCGCGGACTTCATCGCGTCGTGCGAGCGGACCGTCGCGGGACGATGAACATCGGCCGCATCGACGAGTGGTTCGACACCAGACTCGAACCCGCACGCCACAACGCGGTGCCGCAAGGTCTGTTCTCGCTTCTCAGTCGTGCCGGTGAGTTCAGCCTCGTGTGGCACGCCGTCATTTGGCTGCGCGCGATCGGTAGCACGTCGCGCGCGGGTGAAGCACTCGTCTTTTCGGTGTTGCTCGGCGCCGAGAGCCTGGTCGTGAACCAGGGTCTGAAGCGTCTGTTCAAACGCGGTCGACCCAACGCGAACGGTGACGACAGGTTCAACGTGAGAACCCCGGTCACCTCGTCATTTCCGAGTGGACATTCTTCGTCGGCTTTCTTCGCAGCGACCGTCCTGTCGACTCTCGTTCCCGCCGCGTGGGTTGCGGTCTTCTTCGTGCTCGCCGTCGGCGTGGCGCTCAGCCGCGTCATGGTGCGCCTCCACCACTTCTCCGACATTCTCGGCGGGGCCGTCGTGGGGGCAGCCCTTGGTCTTCTTGCGGCACCGCTTGTAGGTTGAGCGCGTGACGCGCTCATTCGCAGTGACCTGGGATTACAGATGCCCGTACGGGCGCATCGTGCACGACCATGTCGTCACCGGCCTGCTCGCCGGCGCCGACTGGAACGTGACCTTTCTTCCCTACTGCCTGGGTCAATCGAACCGCGATGCCGACCTGCCGCCCATTTGGGAGACGCCGCAGGCCGACTCGGGTCTCTTCGCACTTCAGGTCGGTGTGGCTGCACGTGACGCCGACCCAGCAAGATTCCCGCGCTTTCATCACGCCGTCTACGAATACCGCCACACGCGCGCGGGCAACCTGAACGACCGCGTGAAGATCGCCGACATGCTCTCCGACGCGGGGTTCGATGCCGACGACATCTTCGGTCGAGTGGAAACGGGTGAACCGCTGCGCACCATCGCACGCGAACACATGCAATACGTGAACAGCCATGAAGTGTGGGGCGTACCGACGTTCGTCGTCGACGACAAGGCTGTTTTCGTGCGTCTCTTGCGCACATCCGAAGGCAACGCCGACGTCGCCATCTCCACCATCGAGCGCGTCCTCGACGACATCGCCTGGCCGATCCTGAACGAGTTCAAGCACACGACCGTGCCCCAGTGACGGACCCACGATGACCGAGCGCATGACCGACGCCGAGGGCCTGATGTGGCGCCTGGAAAAAGACCCGTTCCTTTCGTCGACGTTCTCCAACGTCTCGATTCTCGACCGACCGATGAACGTCGCGGCGTTCATGCGCCGCATGCATCGCGCAACCATCGCGTTCCCTCGGCTTCGGCAACGTGTGCAGCCCGCACCCGCCAATCTCGGTGCTCCGTTCTGGCAACCCGACCCGCATTTCGACCTCGCCCATCACGTGCGACACATCGCCCTTCCCGGCGAGGGGTCGATGCGCCAGCTCCTCGACCTCGCGACCCTTTTCACCGCCGATCCTTTCGACCGGGCGCGGCCGCCGTGGCAGTTCCTCATCGTCGACAACGTCGCGGGTGGACGCGGTGCGCTCATCAGCAAGATCCACCACACCATCACCGATGGCGAGGGTGGCGTTCTGCTCTCGATGCAGTTCATCGACCTCGAGCGCGACGCACCCGAACCCGCACCGCTGCCCGAACCTGAAATCGACGACTCGCACCCCGATGACGAGGCGGCCGACGTGTTGCGCGCCGCGATGGGCGACGCACTGCGCATCCCGCTGTCGTTCGTGAAGCAGGTGCGTGACGCCCTCAGCGATCCCGCCAGCCTTCCGACCACCGGCGCCGAAACAGCGGCCAGCGTCCGCGCCGTGATGAAACAACTCGGCGACACCGACCCCGCACGAAGCCCGCTGTGGACGAAACGTTCCCTCGGCCGTCGCCTCGAGGCGTTGTCCGTGCCCTATCACACGATGCACGAGGCATCGAAGGCGCTGGGTGGAAAGCTGAACACGGCCTTCGTGACGGCCGCCGCGGATGCCGCGGGCGAATACCACCGCCGTCTCGGCGCACCGGTCGAATCGTTGCGCACGTCGATGGCCATCAGCACCCGCACCGACGAATCCGCCTCGAATGCGTTCACTCTCGTGCGACTGATCGTGCCGACGGGCGAGATGCCGATCGAGGAACGCTTCGCTGCGATCAACGAGATGGCCACCTCGATGCGAGCGGCATCCGGCGAGGCCAGTCTCGACACCCTGGCGGGTATCGCCCAGGCACTACCGAACTCAGTACTCACCCGTCTCGCCCGCGCCCAAAGCCAGACGGTCGACTTCGCAACCTCGAACGTGCGTGGTGCGGGTATTCCACTCTTCATCGGCGGGGCGCGCATTCTCGCCAATCACCCGGTCGGCCCGCTCGGTGGGGTGGCCTTCAACCTGACGCTCCTCAGCAACGACGGGAACCTCGACATGGGCCTGCATGTCGACACGGCCGCAGTGGCAGACCCGGAACTACTGCGCACCTGCGTCGAGGAATCGTTCGCAAAAATCGCCCGCTTTGCGCCGACTCAAACTCCGTCGGAGCAGTCCAATGCAGAACAAGTGGCTGCTGAAGATGCCGCGCCACTGCCCGGCGCGACGGACGTCAGGAAGCCGCGCTGGTGGCGGCGACTGCGGGCTTCGACGCCGCAGTGAGAATCGACCGCAGGTCGAGGAGCAGGTCTGCGACTTCGCCGCTCGACACGAGTTCGCGGCGCAGCATCTCCGCAAGAGCCTTGTCGACGATCGCCAGTGCTTCGGTGACCGACGCTGCGGTGCCGTTGACTTCGTGACCTTCGGTCGTTTCGAGGATTGTTCCGTTCACAGCATGCCTCCGCCCTTTTGTCTAGCAGCAAGCGTGACGTGCCCCACCACCGACCTGCCGTGACATTACCCACAGGTTCGGCGCGAATCGTGTCATTGCCGCCGCGATCTACGATCGAGTCTTCATGGACATCTCCTCGGCTTCCCACGTCGTCGTCACCGGAGCAGCGGGCGGCATCGGCCGTTCACTCGCCCGTGCCTTTCATGCGGCTGGAGCCCGTGTCACGATCACCGACCTCGACGAGGCACGCCTTTTTGCGGTCTGCAACGACCTGAACTCCGCGCGACCCGACTCGGCCACCGCGATCGCCGCCGACATCGGAACTCGCGCCGGAAACGTCACGGTGATCGAACATGCACGCGCACGATTCGGCGCGATCGATCTCTTCTTTGCGAATGCCGGCGTCGGCATGGGAACCGACCTCGAAAATGCAAGTGACCGCGACTGGGACATCAGTTTTGCCGTCAACGTTCACGCGCACCGCTATGCAGCGGAGTTGTTGATGCCCGAATGGCTTGCACGCAAGAGCGGCTACTTCTGCTCGACTGCGTCGGCTGCCGGACTGCTCGCGCAAATCGGCTCTGCGCCGTACTCGGTCACCAAACACGCCGCCGTTGCATTCGCCGAATGGTTGTCGATCACCTACCACGACCGCGGCCTGCGTGTCAGTTGTCTGTGTCCGCAGGGCGTGAACACGAACATGCTGAACCCCGACAAGTCCACGGCCGGCCCGAACTTCGCATCGGCCGGCGATGTCGTCAAGGCGGCAGGTGCAGTTCTCGAGCCCGACGACGTTGCACGCGTGGTGCTCGAGGCGATTCGCGACGAGCGCTTTCTGATCCTGCCGCACCCCGAAGTCGAGACGTACATGACCACCCGAGCGTCACAGCATGCCCGCTGGCTGGGCGGCATGCGCAAACTCCAGGCGCGCGTTTTCGGGGCCTGAAACGCGTTGTCGCACCCACCGCGTACGGTGGACGCATGCGACTTCGTCTGATTGCCGCCGCTGGCGTCATCCTCGCCACGTCCATCCTCACGATTGGTCTCGGTGCCTCGCCAACCGGCGCCGCGCCATTCACCTATGTCTCGGTCTCCACCGGTTATCACCGCACGTGTGCGGTCACCACTGACGGCCGCGGGCTGTGCTGGGGGTGGAATCGCTACGGAAGCCTCGGAACGTCCGACAGCGCATCGAGCGTCCTCGCGCCATCGCTCGTCACGCTTCCCGCGGGTGAACGCTTCCGCAACATCGAGGCAGGCTCCTACTTCTCCTCGTGCGGTCTCACCGAGTCGGGAAACGTGTATTGCTGGGGTGAATCCGGCCCGCCCGGTCGTCTCCTGCTTCCCACGGGCAGTGTCGTCACGCAGCTCAGTGTCGGCGCATCACAGGTCTGCGCGCTCACCTCCGAACGTCACCTCTACTGCCACGGCGATTGGAATTCGGGCGAACTCGGCGTCGGCAACATGGAATACACGCACCTGCCCGTTCGCGTGCAACTACCCAACTCGGCCGTGCCCGCCGTCGTGTCCGCGGGCATCGGTTTCACGTGCGTAGTGGCAACGAACGGTGCTGCCTACTGCAGCGGCGTGAACGCGGCAGGACAACTCGGAAGCGGAACCACGGGCACATCGAGGGTCTTCGTGCGCGTTGCCATGCCGGAAGGAACCGCCTTCACTTCCATCAGCGCAGGCCTCGAACGCGCCTGCGCCGTCGACACCTCCGGCGGCGGATGGTGCTGGGGCCAGAACTACGACGGCGCACTCGGCGACGACACCTACGCGCACAGCCGCACGCCACGACCCGTCGCCTCACCACCCGGAACGATCTTCACCGACATCCAAACCGGTTGGTATCACACATGCGCAATCACGAACGCCGGTGCAACACTCTGTTGGGGCAGCAACGACCAAGGCGCGCTCGGCTGGGGCCAGTCCTACGGCGGCAAGACCATCCGCACCGCGGCCCTCCCCGATGACGTGCGGGCCGAGCGCCTCGAGGTCGGCCTCGCGGGCACCTGCATCACGTCCACCGCGGGCCGCATCTTCTGCTGGGGTTCGAACCTGCGCGGCAGTGTCGGCAACGGAACCGCCGCACCCGTCTACTC